>JACRLO010000039.1 GCA_016235245.1 Nitrospirota bacterium
CATGCTCGCCTTTAATGACCTGCAGCACATAGGTATCAGAGAAATTCTGGTTCTGATATCCTTCCTTGTCTTCGAATTTGACAGGGCCGAAAGCTGTTGACATGTTCGTTGCTTTAAGGGCAGCACGTATGCCCTCAGGAGTCCAGTCCTTTGCCTTTTCGAGAGCCTCTTTTGACACGAAAAGGGCAGAATAGGCAGATGCGCCGTGATAGGAAGGATAGTCGCCATATTTTTTCTTATACTTTTCTGCATATTCTTTTGAGCCTGGATATTTAAGCTGTGTTGTCCAGAGCGTTGCAGTGATCACATATTCTGCCGCGTCCTTTGCATTGTCTATGAACTCCGGAATTGCGAAACCTGCAGCCCCTCCTGCAAAAAGCTTTGCATCGATCCTCAGCTCCTTGATCTGTTTCATAAGGAGCGAAGCATCCATAACATAGGAAACCATAAAAAGAACATCAGGCTGGGTTGCCTTAACTTTTGAAAGGAGCGGTTTAAAATCAACAGAGCCAGCCTCATACTTTTCTTTCAATACCACCTTAATGCCGGCCTTCTCCGCATCTCTCGCCATGCCGTCAGCACCTGAGGTGCCGAATGCGGAGCTTTCAAAGAGAATGGCCATGGTTTTCGGTTTGACCACCTTTTTAATAAAGTCGATAACAGAGTCACTGTAGTGAGCATTGACCGGGTTCTGGCGGAAGACATACTTATAGTTCTTCTGGGTGATATCATCGTCAGCGCTTGCAACTACGAGATAGGGTGTTTTTCGCTCCTCGGCGACTGCGGCAACAGCCTTTGCGCAGGCAGATGTATACTCTCCCACAATGATCGGCTGTTTCTTTGTATCAATAAGCTTTTCGACGATGGCGCGGGCTGTCTCAGGCTTGGCGCCTGAATCTTCAAAGGACAGGTTGAGTTTCTTTTTCTTTATGCCGCCTTTGGCATTGATCTCTTCTGCTGCGATCTCATAGGATTTCTTCATCATCTCACCAAACTTTGCCTGTTTGCCGGTCAGAGGCAGAGGGATAACGAGGTCAAAGGTATCGGCTGCGAAAAGGGACGATGCAAAGAGGCTCAGCACAAAGGAGATCATAATGCTAAGGGTCAGACGTTTCATAACTCCTCCTAAGGGGTTTATATCAGCCGTTGCAGACTGAGTTATAATCGTATAATAAAATTTTATAGAATCTGCTTTAGAAATGCAAGAGATAAAGGTTAAGCAGTTGACGGGCCCTTCCTTAAGTATTGTCCTGGTCATTAGGCAGATGCGTATAACCGTCTCTAAGCTTCCCTGCGGAAAGGCTGCAAGATGCCGACTGAACATACTTTTGATATCGGGCCTGACAATAGTCTTGCGCATTATACGACGAACTATGGATAATAAATAATCTTTGAACTTCGGAGGTAACCATGTCTCACCAGCCAAGCCCAAGCTACAGCATCACCCTGCGTCTCGAGATAGAGAACCGCATCGGCAAGTTTGCACAGATAGCTACCGTGCTGAGTCAGGCAGGCGGCGACCTTGGTTCTGTCGATATCGTGCGTGTTGAAAAAGGCAAGATCATCAGGGATGTTACGGTCAATGCCCGCGATGCAGAACATGAGCAGGCCATTGTTCATGCCATAAAAGAGATTGACGGGGTCAAAGTCATCAGGGTCATGGACATGACTTTTTCTGTCCATCAGGGCGGGAAAATCGAGATCCATAACAAGATCGCCGTGAGGGACCGGTCTGACCTTTCGAAAGTCTATACGCCCGGTGTTGCCAGGATCTGCATGGACATCCATGAACATAAAGAGCATGCGTACCGGTACACAATCAAGGGGAATGCAGTGGCTATTGTTACTGACGGCACCGCTGTGTTAGGACTGGGCGACATCGGGCCTGAGGCTGCGATGCCGGTCATGGAAGGCAAGGATATGCTCTTCAAGGAATTCGGCGGCATTGATGCCTTTCCGATTGCGCTTAACACCAAGGACACGGAAGAGATCATTGCTACGGTGAAAAACATCGCGGTTCCTTTTGGCGGCATCAATCTTGAGGACATCTCTGCCCCGCGCTGTTTTGAGGTAGAGATGCGTCTGCGCGAGATGCTTGATATTCCGGTGTTCCATGATGATCAGCACGGAACCGCAGTTGTTGTGCTTTCCGCGCTTATCAATGTCGGACGCCTGCTTAAAAAGGATATCCGGAAATTCCGCATTGTCATTGCAGGGGCAGGGGCCGCCGGCATTGCCAATGCCAACATGCTTTCTGCCTACGGCATAAAAGACATTATTGTCTGTGACAGAACCGGCGCTATCTACCACGGTCGAAAGCAGTATATGAACCCATACAAGAAGCTGCTTGCAAAGAAGACCAATCCACGGAAAATTAAGGGAAGCATCCTCGATGCCCTGACAGGGGCCAATGTCTTCATCGGTCTGTCAGGCCCCAACGTGATCGCTGCTGATGATATCAGGAAGATGGCGAAGGGCCCGGTTGTGTTTGCCCTGGCAAATCCGGAACCGGAGGTATCGCCTGAAGATGCCCTGCCTTTGGCGCGGATACTTGCTACCGGCAGATCAGACTACCCAAACCAGATAAATAATGTGTTAGGCTTTCCCGGCATATTCCGGGGCCTCCTTGATGTTAAGGCAAAAGGCGTTAATGAGGCGGTCAAGTTCGCTGCTGCTGAGGCTATCGCGCATGTGATTACAGACGATGAGCTGCATGAGGACTATATCATCCCGAGCATTTTTGACCGGAAGGTGGGATCATCTGTTGCCCATGCCGTTGCAGAGGCAGCGCGGAAAACAGGGCTCGCACGCCACTGACAACCGGCCGACTCCCATAAACTGCAGTACAGCACTGTCCTGCCAGGGATCTTTTTCTGTCCATCCCGCTGTTTGACAGGAAATTAGTAAAGGATGATAATTGACTATGCAGAGATATAATTCATTCGGTGCGCATATGCGCCGGACCTTCGGCACAACAGTGTACAAAGTCAATGTTGATGCTGGATTTACCTGCCCAAACAGGGATGGCACCCTCGGCTTTTCGGGCTGCATTTATTGCAACAACGACAGTTTCCGGCCAAGTTCCTGCAAGCCTTCGGTATCCATACCCGAGCAGGTCAGAAACGGCATCAGCCATACAAAAAAACGTTTTCAGGCGGCCAAGTTCCTTGTCTATTTTCAGGCCTATACCAACACATATGCCCCTGTTGAGCAACTGGAAAAGCTTTATACTGAGGCCCTCTCTTCTGGACCTGATGTAATAGGTCTTGCGATCGGCACACGGCCGGACGCGGTTGATCCGGAGAAAATCAGGATGCTTGAGTCTATTGCATCAAAATACTTCGTGCTCATCGAGTACGGTCTGCAGTCAATGCATGACAAAAGCCTCGAGTTCATACAGCGGGGCCATGATTATCATTCCTTTCTCCGGGCAATAGAAATGACTAAAAACAGGGGTATCCATATTGGAGCCCATCTTATCGCAGGATTCCCGACAGAGACCCGTCAGGAGACGCTCGCCATGGCTGAGGAGATGTCATCGCTGCCGATCGAATTTCTAAAAATCCATCAACTTCAGATCATTAAGGATACACCTTTGGCCAAAATGTACAAAGACAATCCATTCCCGGTGTTTGGGTATCAGGAATATCTCGATTTTGTCGTTGATTTTGTGGAGAGAACCGCGCCGCATATTGTGTTGCAGCGGCTTTTTGCCACCGCACCTGATGATATTCTCATTGCGCCTGCATGGGGGAAAAACAGACACCAGATTCTCAGTGACATTGAAAAAAACCTTGCGGTAAGGGATACCGCTCAGGGGAAAAAGTTCAGTCTTCAATCGGTCGCTGCAAAGAGCTAATCGCGGTATACGACCAGACCTTTCAATTCTTTTCTTTTTGTTGCCCTGGGCATTTCATCAGGATATCCCATAGCAATGACAGCCATAAGCTCCAGTTCCTCAGGCAGGCCAAGGATCTTCTTGATTTGTTCATTGCTCCTGATAATCTCACCGAGCCAGACTGCGCCTAATCCAAGGGCATGAATCTCAAGCAGCATGTTCTGCAGGCAGGCCCCGATAGACTGTATGTCCTTCTCCCGATGATAGCTCTTTGCCGTATCAAGGAATACCGGTATCAGCGCCTGCGCTGCAAGAACGATTTTTGCGTAATGAGTCAGCGAGGAGATCCTGGTAATCGTTGCCTTATCAGTCACAACCGCAAAGCGCCAGGCCTGGTTGTTCAGCCCTGATGGAGCCCATCTTCCGGCTTCAAGGACTTTTTCTATCAGCTCTTCAGGAATCCGATCAGACTTGAATTTTCTGACGCTGCGTCGGCTCTTTATAAGGTCAAGCATGTCCAAAGTGACTCCAATCTGTTACAATTATTAGCTCATTTTCAGTAAAAGGAGACTTATGGAAAATATAGAGAAAGATGTACAGAAAATCAAGCAGATCATAGAAGAGCTGAAGCCCCAATATACGACTCTTGGCGGCGATATCGAATTTGTCGATATAAAAGATCAGGATGTCAGGATACGGCCTACCGGATATTGCTGGCGTTGACACATGACCCGCATGGACCTGGTCAGGGCCATAGGTGAACGGATCAAGGCTGAGATACCGTGGGTAAAGATGGTTGTTGTCGCACCTCAGGATGTGGCCTCTCAAAAATAATTCGAAGTTCTCATTATGCGACTGTACAATACCCTTAAGGCCGGCCCCCGTCTTAATTGGGCTTTCCGTTTAGATGATTGACAAAGTCCTGAACGGTCTTCTCAGCAGCAAACATTATCTCCTCTTTCAGGAGGCTGAGATCATTTGCTTCGAGTTCCTCGACTGACATGCCCCTGTCATAATCTTCTGACAGATAAATATAGCTCTTCTGCCAGAGAACCTCGCCCTGAGGGTCTTTCATGGTTACTACAGTCTTTGACATAAATCCGTCACAAAAAACTCCCTTTTCCATCCCCCGATCCAGTATGATGCCACCGCGTGTGAGGTCGATGCTCCCGTAAGCGAGACGCTTAACATCGAGTTCGATTGTCGTTATTTTCTCATTTTCGTTAGTTTCTTCCTTAATCGGTTCCCTGACAGCTGAAAGTTTGGGCCAGTCCGGTTTGGTTTGCTGGACGCTTTCGAGAAACTTATCCATGACTATGGAACCGAAGTCAGGGATAAGGCTCTGGGTCGTGGCTCCACGTGATTTGCCATAAGCATCGCCCACCACGAAAAGGGCCGAGCCGCCGGGTACCGCCAGAGTAGCCAACGCCATGACCCCTGTCTCTGTGCCTGAGGATTTGAGAATCCCGGGAGTTTCGAAACGAACCATTTTAATCGGTCCTCGTGCCGTCTGCTCCTGGTTAAGAAGCGCCTGGTTGGACGTTGAAGCACACCCCTGATTCAGAAAAAGGGCAGTAATAATGATCAGGAGAGACCATGAATATCTTTTGTGCATGATAAAACCTCCTTACATCAATACGTATTATGCTATCAGGCTCCAGGCATTGTAAAGCAGGAATATGAAGGGGGCTGCTGAAGATTGAATCGGTTGACACATAACCATAAACAGATATAAGATATTTTGCTGTTGTTGCACTTTTTTCTGCGTTGCGATGCAAATGCCCCCTTAGCTCAGTCGGATAGAGCACAGGTTTCCTAAACCTGGGGCCGCATGTTCGAATCATGCAGGGGGCACCATTATTTTTCAAGGAGTTACGGGCTTCATAATCCCTCTTAATTTTCTCGGTGTCCACACAGGTGTCCATTCTTCCCTCAATCTTCTTGATTTCCTCCTTTCTATAAGATTGTGTTAAGTGACCATAATGCTTTATGGTTGTCTCTATCGATGCATGGCCCATCCATGCCTGAACTGTTGCCAGTGATACCCCATCCATCACGCAATTGGAACCGAATGTTCTTCTTAGATCATGGATAGTAATATTCTCGATTTTGGCCCTTTTTGCCGCAGATTGAAAAGACCTTTTAAAGTCTTTGAACCTTAGACCCTGTTTGTCGCAGAAAATATATTCTCCACGTCTTGGCAGTGAATTCAGAATATCAAGAGCATGCTTATTGAGGTCTAAATACCGAGACTTGTCATATTTCGCGATTTCGGCCCTGACCAAGAGCTGCTTATTCTCAAAATCAATATCCAGCCATTTGATGGAAAGCAACTCTGCTTTTCTCAATCCAGTATTCAGGTCAAAGATTATCAAGGGGAGAATATGAGGGGCCTTTTCTTCATTCCCTGCAGACTTAATAAGTGCATCCTGTTCCCATCTTTCAAGAATTCTTTTTCTGCCATTGATCTTGAACCTTTTGATCTTATGGACAGGATTAAACAGAGCCTTTCTCCATTCAACCGCTTTTGAAAAGATACCGCTTATAGTGTTGATCTCGTTATTTATCGTGTTGTCAGCAGCTTTGCCTATGCGCTCTTTCTTGTATATCTCGACCATGAGGGAACTGATTTCATGCAGCTGCTTATCACCAAAATAAGTCTTCAGCTTGATACAGATTCCCCTTAAATCCGATTCGCTCTTAAGGCCCTTTGCATGGATAGGCAGATATTCTTTATCAACAAATTCAGAGAATTTGACCTTGGGCATGTAGCGATCCGGTAATTTTTTTCTCTTAGCAGCTTCATTTTGTCTTTCCCTCAGCAGCTCCTTTGCAAAGGGGAAGTCAAGTAAGCCGGTGCTTTCACGAACACGCTTTCCGTGCTCGTCGTAATAATCTATGTAATAGATTCCACGATTCTTTGTTTTGTCGAACTTCTTGAAGATTGCCATCTCAGATGCCCTTCTGTTCAAGTTCCATGATATAGGATTCCGGGAACCTAACAAGACGCCCAAGCTTTAGAGGTTTTAATTTTTTTTTCATAACCCAGTTGCGCAGAGTATTGACAGGAAGCTTCCACCTTTCGGCAAGGTCTTTATATGTGAGCATTTTGACTGACATGTTACTATTTCTCTTTTTTCTTGCCCTTCACTGAGCCTTTTGCTTTTTCTATCGAGTCATCTATCTTTTTAAATGTTGGCCCCCAATGTTCTATGAGTCTTTCTCGAAAGTCTTCCCCTTCCTTCGTGCTATCCAGCCATTGCTGTAATTCAGTGTCAGTTAATTCTCTGCCTTCTTTAATTTCTTTAAACGCTGCTTTTACTAAAAAGGTCAGAACCTCGGAAATGGAGACTTTACGCGGAAGCTCCTGCAATAAATCATAGATTTCTTTGTCAATTGTTACGGTCATTCTTTCTTTCATAATATCTGCCTTTCATTGTATATTACTTCCTATTAGCACTAATCATATATCATACTTATTAGCTTGTCAAGCGTTAGCTTTAATTATATCCATCGTATTCTACAATTATATTCTTGACATGTGGTTCCAAATATGGTATCAATATAGGCAAATTGATTACTGATAGTTAATAGGAAACAGCTAATTGAACAAACGATGTTTAAAACTTCTTGATGAAGCGAGAAATAATCCAGATGGGCTCAGATTTTCAGAGCTACAAAAACTATGCGAATGTGCAGGTTTATACCATGACAGAACAAACGGTTCGCACTTCATATATAAAAGCGGATTTTTGCCTTTCCCCGTCTCCATCCAAAAACTTCATGATGGGAAAGCTAAAGGGTATCAGGTGGAAAAGATAATAGACATTATTGATGAATACAATCTAGGAATCGAGGACTAATATGCTTAAATATTCTGTTTCTATCCAATGGAGCGATAGTGATAATGGATTCATTGCATTTGTGCCAGAATTGCCCGGGCTCAGTGCTTTTGGTAATTCTCAAGAAGAAGCTGTCGCTGAGCTTCACATTGCCGCTGATGCATATATAGAATCTCTGCGCGATTCCGAACAGCAACTCCCAGAGCCAACTAAAGTTATTCGATACAGTGGACAATTAAGGCTAAGAATGCCCAAGTGGCTTCATGCCAAACTCTCTAGATCAGCTGAAATTGATAACGTCTCATTAAATACTTATATTGTTACCTTATTATCTGAACGTAACGGTGAAAAGGAAGCAAATAATCTCGTCAAAGAATTACTTCAAAATATATATAGGCATCACGCTTTAATAACACAAGTAAAGGCGGACACTACATATTTAATTTCAGCAAACCAAGAACTGATACGCCCCTCCCTGGCGGAGAACTCATTCCCAATTATAGGAGGAAATTATAATTAATGATTAAACATGTCTGGACAATTTTATGCGAAAAAATTATTACCGATCAGCAAACTAATCAAACGAGCTACCTTACAGCATTAGAAGGTGTTAACACTGGGACTTTTCCCGCTGCGATCCCATATATCGCATTAGGAGTTTTGTGGTTCAAAGATTCTGTTGATGAGGAACCTCTAAAATTCAGAATAATATTAATATCCCCGAATAAAGATGAAAAAACTTTACTAGAAACCGAACAAGTTCTAAAGGCTGGTAACCATCGTACTAATATCGTGCTGAACGGCTATCCGGTGCAAGCAGCTGGCACGTACTTTTTTAAAGTGCAGGTGTTAAAAGAGAATTTATGGACAACCGCAAGTGAAACGCCGCTTGTTATTTCCTTAGTAGATCAATCAGCTACCAAGAAGAAATAATTTGTTTCCCTGCTTGTTTCAGTTTCGAGTATGACAATATATTCTTTCCAGTGAGATATGGTTACTAATAATAAACCCCTGCCCGGCTCTGGCTCTCCAGCGATAGCTGGCGGCGCCGCCTCCGGGCAGAACAGCCTACAAAAACATTGAAACGTAGCAGAGAATGGGCATAAAAGCATTACTCCGCTATGCCCGAGTAACGTAAAACGAGATTTTAGACGTGGCTGGACTTTCTTCTAATAGGAGGGGCTGCTTCGGGTTAGGTCTTTTGGTGGGCGTCAGGCATCGCTCAGTGTTAAGGCCTTATACCTCATAAGGCTTCGAACAAACGACATGCCGCCCCAGATGATCTCAGGAAGGAATTGCCCCTTGTAGCGGATGCCCCACGAACGAAGCCTTGCTATATACCATCTGCGAAGCAAACGTGCCTGTCTTTTCAGAGAGCGTTCATCTCCATACAAAACAACGCTTTTAACTTTCTCAACAAGTCCCCGCGAGTGCATCCAGAACCGGCCGGCGTTCTTTATGTGCTCAGGAATAACCTTTTGATCATTTTTCTTGAAATAGCCAATCATATAACTCTCTGCCTCGGCTTGACTGATAAACATTCGCTTGACGTTCCTATGCCCTTTACGCAGCATTTCACGATAACGCACTCTGTCAGGTTCAAGCCTATAATCACTATCATCGACAATGAACTGTATGGACGTTCCGGCCTGCAAGTGTCGAGGATCACCTGAACCGACAACATCGAACCACATACGAGATAATTCTTGTCGATCAATAATGCCCGTTACTAAAATATGGAAATGAGGCGCACCACGTTCTTGAAACTCCATAACAGAGAACCACAGGAAACCCATCCTCTTTAATCTCTTTCCAAAGGTGTCTAAGTGCCTCTTAAACTCTCTCCCGTCTTCAGGGTAATCAGCAGGATAGGTAAGGCAGATAATGGCTCTGGTAAGGTGTATGGAGTTCCCAAGGGCAAATTTGCACCGCTTTGCCGATAGCTTTGAGAAATGATTAATCTTTCCACGAGGGTTTGTCTTTTCTTTTTTGGTACTCGGATGACCAGAGATGAATCTTATCTTCAAGTCTCGATGGTATTGTTCTATTCTTAAAAATGGCTCAATGCTGCAGAGTGAATGTGGGACATCAGACGTTTCTTCGATTCTGTCCTTAGAAGACAAACATCTTTTGTTGATACGATAAACTTTGCATTTCTTGACCGGAGATAGGCAATCGCCTATACTTCCTGTTGAGTGATTCAATTTCTTTTTTCAAGAGGGGCATGTTCCAGCATGCCCTTTCTGCTTAATCAGCCAGTCATAAAACCGTGTCCATACAGGTGTCCATCGCCGGTCAATATCCGCTGATTCTTATAAATGAAGATCAACAAAGACAAACAATGGACAAATGAACTATCTTTTGATTACAACTGGTTAATTAATCAGAAGTATTTGGGGATATGGACGGAATGCTACTTAAGCTTTTTCCTAAACCTGGGGCCGCATGTTCGAATCATGCAGGGGGCACCACCTAATTCTTTCATAAATTTGTTCGACTTCCCAAATTCCATTGACAGGGTGAACCCTCTTTAAATATGATTAACGGCAGAGATTCAGTTAATAATCCCAATAGGAGGTTTAGGTTATGACAAAGGCAGAACTCATCGAAAAGATGGCAGAGGCATCAGACTGCACCAAGGCTTGCGCAGGCAAGGCACTTGACGGCGCTATCGAGGCAATCATCAAGTCGGTCAAGAAGGGCGACAAGGTTTCCCTTGTAGGCTTCGGCACCTTCTCGCAGTCAAAGAGGAAAGCAAGGACAGGAAGAAATCCTCAGACGGGCAAGGCCATCAAGATTGCAGCGAAGAAGCTCCCCAAGTTCAGCGCAGGCAAGGCATTCAAGGATGCAGTAAACAAGTAGTCAGATCAGGAATAACAGAGAAGCCCTGGAGGAGAAATCATCCGGGGCTTTTTTTGTGATGGAAATCTTAATGTGGCATAACATGCTTCCTTGAGTCTCTGAACGTTATAATAAGGTAATGAGATATAGCCACAAAGACAGCCACTATTCTGAAGCAACGGGCAAACTTCATATCCTCTGTCCGCATCGGGACAAGACTGGCATCTCCGTGCATGTTGTTATCAAAGGAGGACACTGCTACCGCTCAAAGCAGTGTATGGTGATCAACTGCAAGTTCAATGTCCTCCAGGCAGATCTTCAGTGCCTGCTCTCTCTTGCCTGGTAAGAGGCGACAAGGATTCCGTAATAAGATAAGACTGCAATGGCAAGACTCTATATTCTTCAACTGCTCGCCGGCATTGCCGGGGGCTTTATGGCCGCCAATAAGGGAAGGAGTATTCCCTTTTGGTTTATGGTCTGCCTTATCCTGCCTTTGCTCACCATTATTATTTTTATCCTGCCGTCTTTAAAGGCTGACACGGCCGGAAGGCGATGTCCCAACTGTTCACATCCCCTACGCAAACATGAAGACAGATGCAGCCACTGCGGCTGGCAGAAGCCGATTGAATTGGTTCAGTGCAGCTCATGCGGAAGCTTTGTGTCCGGGCAGGAGAACTGTCCGGCCTGCAGCAGGAAAAGATAACGCGGAATATTAGCGGATGTATGCCTCGGTTACATACCTTCTCATCATGCGGTGTGAGTTAAAGTAGTATGCGTTTTTTCCGATCGCATTCTGCATCATGCGGATCCAGGTATGACGCTCGTTATGATAAAGCGGTATGAGCATATGCTCAAGCTTGTGATAGAGATCTTCAGCATCGCGCGCATCCGCATCCGCCCCCGGGGTCAGTTCCTGGGGCGCAGGACCGATTGACCATCCGGTAAAGCCCTCGATGTGACCCTCTATCCACCATCCGTCCAGTACGCTGAAGTTCATCACCCCATTATGGGTCGCCTTCATGCCGCTTGTCCCTGATGCCTCAAGAGGTCTCAACGGTGTGTTCAGCCATACGTCAACACCTGAGACTATTTTAAGGGCGGTCTCCATATTATAGTTCTGCAGGTACACGATCTTTATTTTATCCTTCAGTTTTTCTTTGTAATTAAAAATGTTCTGTATGAGCTGTTTGCCGGGCGTATCATGAGGATGTGCCTTGCCGGCATAGACAATCTGGAGCTTGCCCGAGGCTATCCGTTCAAAGCGTTCCAGATCCCTGAAAAGAAGGTCTGCTCTTTTGTATGCGGTTGCCCTCCGTGCAAAACCAAGCGTCAGAATATCAGGAGAAAGCTCAACGTCCGTCTGCTCCCTGACATAGGTGATAAGATGCTGCTTCGCCTCAGCATGGGCTTTCCACAACTTCTCGTCCGGTATGCGACCGATTCTCACAAACAGCTCAGGTTCATTCGCCCATCCCGGCAGATATTCGTCATAAAGTTTTTTGAAACTGTCGCAGGTCCAGGTAAAAGAGTGCACGCCGTTTGTGATTGCATGGATCTCATATCCGGGGAACATGCTTTTGGATACTTCGCCATGCTTCTTGGCTACACCATTAATGTAACGACTGAGATTCAGGGCAAGCAGTGTCATATTAAGTCCATCCCTGCCAGCCAATTCATGGAGAAGCGAAAGTGGTACGATCTCTCCCATCGTTTTCATTACCAGATCATAGGGGAATTTATCATGGCCTGCCTCAACAGGCGTATGAGTTGTAAAGACACACAGGTTTTTTACGCTTCGCTTATCCCAGACCAGTTTTTCATCCCAGACATCTTCGATCGGCTTTTTGTATCTGTTGAGAAGTTCCAGGAGAAGGAAGCTCGCGTGGCCTTCGTTCATATGATATTTCTTGATATCGAACTCCATCTCATGGAGCATGCGCACACCACCCAGGCCCAGAACAATCTCCTGCTTCAGCCTATATGCTTTGTCGCCGCCGTACAGATGTGCAGTGATCTCCCTGTTTTCCGTTGTATTGGCAGGAAGATTCGTATCAAGAAAAAAGACAGGGATGCTGCCGCCGGTCAGGCTCTTGACATTGTAGAGCCAGGCCTGCACCTGAACATCTTTACCTTCTATCTGGACCGCAACTCTATAGGGAAGGAGCCGCATATAGTCAGCAGGGTCCCAAACTGCAGGGTGCTCGATCTGCTTGCCTGAGGCGTCTATCTCCTGGGTGAAGTAGCCTTTTCTGCTCATCAGCGTAACTGCAACCATCGGCAGCTTTAGGTCAGCGCCCGAGCGAATCGTATCGCCTGCAAGAACACCAAGTCCGCCGCTATAGGTAGGGATGTCGTTATGCACGCCTATTTCCATAGAAAAATAGGCGATCTTTGGTTCCCGGGTAAGTTCCTGGATAAGTTCCTGCGCCTCAGTCATAGCTGTCTATTCTAAGCTATTTCCCGGAGAGAAACAATCATTTGAAGAAGGCAGGTATTTTTCAAAAAAAGAACTACAACTATTTTTTTAAGTTTGCGTCCCTTTTGTCGCAAATTCTCTTTATTTATGTCTTTGAGAGCTTTACATAATATTCGATCTCCAGAAGCCGTCGCTTAATATCGACTCCCGGTGTATATCCGCCGATAGAGCCGTCAGACTCTACGACCCTGTGGCACGGGAAAACAATAGGTATGGGGTTTTTGCCGAGGGCGTTTCCCACCGCCCGTGACGCGAGAGGTTTTCCGATCCTGTCAGCTATCCATTTGTAAGTCCGAGTCTCACCATAGGGAATTTCCTTCAAGGAATTCCATACTTCTTGCTCGAACCCAGTTCCTTCCAAAAAGGCTGTTTTGAATGTGAAGTCCCTTCTGCCCTGCTCAAAATATTCTGACAGTTCTTTTCTGACCACCGCAGAAATCTTTGTCTGTTTCGGTGCAACGGCATGAGGTCTGTCGAAGGATAAGCTGATCAGCGAGGAAGCTCTGAACGCAAGATAAAGCGTTCCGATCGGGGTTTGGAGGCTATCATAATAATCGTTAAGGGCTGACCTGTTCGATTTCATGCTGCTCATGGGAATAGACCTCTACCCTGTCGCCGCCTTTTCTGATCGCACTTGCAAGCGCCTTTTCAGCGCAGAGGATAAGCTCCTCTGTTGTCTGTCCATCAAGGAAGACGATGCCGACACTAGCCGTTATTTTCCCCTTGGGCTGTCCTTCCTCATGGACAAAGGGATAGTTCTTGATGATAGCGTTAAACCTGTTGCTGAGCGACAGGCCGGCTGATATTATCGTATTGGGAAGAATCACCGCAAAAGAATCGCCTCCGTAGCGTACCACAACATCTGAGCCGCGGATGTTTTTCCGCAGGAGTTCAGAGACCTTCTTTAAGACGATATTGCCATGATATTCGCCGCTTTTTTCAACATAGTTGCCGAAGTAGTCGATGTCAAGGAGTACGAGGTTCAGCGGCAACTTATACCGAGTTGCCCGCTCCACTTCCTGCGCAAGCCGGATCTGGAAATAGCGGTGGCTGAATACTCCCGTAAGCTCATCGATCAACCCTGCCCGCTTGGGATAGAGGATCTCAAGTTCCTTGATATGATCGATCATCTCTTTTGTGTCAAAGGCATGCTTCCTTACAATGCGCTCGATCTTGCCCATGAGAGACATTCTGTCTTCGACCGAGATATCGCGTTCTGTAAGAATAAAAATCGGCACGTTTTTGGTATATGGGTTCTCTTTCAGTTCCTGAATGGCATCAAAACTGAGCATATCGGAGAGGCTGAAATCCATGAAAATGATACTTGGCCGAAGCGTAATTGCAAGGTCTATTCCCCTCCTGCCTTCGGCAGCGGTATAGATAAGATATCCCTGCGGCTCAAAGATCTCCTTGAAATAATCGGTGACGCTTTCCTCTTCCTCTATGATCAGTATGGACGACGGAAGAATAACCTTGCCCAGGGCCATATTGATTTCGCCAAGTTTTGAAAGAAGAGCTTCTTTATCAAGGGGCTTCATAAGATAGTCGGTTGCGCCCAGCGCGAAGGCAAGCTCCTTGTTGTCAACAATGGAATGGATAATGATCGGAATGTCTGCTGTCAGCGGATCGCTCTTGAGCGTCTGCAGCACCTCCCATCCGTCTTTTTTGGGGAGCATGACGTCAAGGGTAATGGCAAACGGGGCCATGCTCCTGGCCTTTTCTATGGCCTCTTCGCCGTTGTAGGCATGGGCAACCTTATATCCTGCCTGTGAAAGATGGAGCGTCAGGAGCTCTGCGGTAGCAGCGTCATCCTCCACCACAAGCAGCAGAGGGGCTTCATCTTTTACCCAGGGGAAGGTGAGGCCTATGGCCTCGGGCTCTTCAGCCACGGTTGGTTCAGCAACAGAGGTGACCGGCACGGTGAAGATAAAGGTGCTTCCCCTGCCGAGGCTGCTCTCTACAGAAATCGTTCCCCCGTGAAGTTCAACAAGCTTTTTTGAGAGTGCCAGTCCAAGACCTGCACCGCCAAATTCCCGTGAGAGTGTGGTATCTGCCTGTTCGAATTCGTCGAAGATCCTTTCCGTGTCTCCCGGCCCTATGCCGACGCCTGTGTCCCAGACAGAGAATTTCAGCACATCGCTGTCAGGAAATGTCAGCGCAGAGGGATCAACGGGGCGATCGTCATAGGCAACCCTCACGCCGACCTTGCCTCCTTCGGGAGTGAACTTGATCGCATTTGAAAGGAGGTTGTAGAGGATCTGTTTTATCTTCACTCTGTCTGCAGTAATGAAATCCACATCACTATTGATCAGTTCAGATATCTCGATAAATTTCTTTTCTGCAAGGGGCTTCATGATCGAGATCACTTCGTTGATAAAGTCCTTAATGCGAAATGACTCATACATGATCTCATATTTGCCGGCATCGATCTTTGCTATGTCAAGGACATTATTGATCAGTTCAAGCAGGTGCCTGCCCGCCGTATGGATATTCTTTACGTACCGTTCCTGGCTGTCGTTTAGCTGACCGAATGTTTTTTCGAGGAGCACATCAGAAAAGCCGAGGATTGAGTTGAGCGGTGTTCTCAGTTCATGACTGGTGTTGGCGATAAATCTGCCCTTGATCTGGTTCAGCCGCTCAAGCTCGCGGTTTGATTTTTCGAGTTCCTCAGTTCTTTCAAGGACCTTTCTCTCAAGGTTCTGGCTGAGTTCTTCCAGTTCAAGACTCTGGTTCTCAATTGCCGTTTTAAGAGAAATCTCTTCCTTCATGCTCCTGAGCACATAGATTGTTCCAAGGGTAAGCTGAGTCTTGTCCTTCAGAACAGCGGCATTGAGCCGAACCTCGAAATCTCTGCCATGAGCATCGGTGATTGTTATCTCCTGTCCGTTAAGACTGAGTTGCCGGTCAGCTGCTTTTTTCAGCAGCGTATCCAGTTTGGGGCTTTTGATGAGCGATCGTATGGTTTTCCCGGCCAGTTCATCTTTTGTATATCCGACCATTGCTGCAGTTGCGTCATTACATGAGATGATGAGTCCGTTAGAATCTGCAATCAATAGAGCGTCAAGGGATGCTCTGATAAGGCCTGCATACTTCATCTTGTATTCTTCGACGCCTTTCATCAGGGCAAAACGGTCGACCGTGAGACTGACAATGCCTGTGGCCAGCGCGAGTGAGTTTTTCTGCCTTTCAGAATACTGCCTTGGTTTGAAATCATAAATATAAATTGCCCCGGCAATCTCACCCCTCAGTATCATGGGACAGACCAGGACTGATTTAATTTTTTCAGCAATCAGCGCAGGGTTAGTCAGGTCAGGGGCCTTTGATACGTCAGGGATCTCGCAGAATTCCTTTTTATGAAAAAGCCCCTCCATAGCACTTTCAGGCAAGGCGCTCCAGGATCTGCTCTCAAGAAACTTTCTGCTCAGTCCCTTCGAAGCCATTATCTTCATCTGGCGGCTTCTCTGCAGAGCGATGCAGCCAACAGGTGCATCGGCAATGTCCAGGGCCTTTGCAAGGACCAGATCAAGGAATCCCTTGAGCGAATCTGCCGAGCCGAGTTTCATCGCAAGATTATGCAGGATCTTCTGGTCAGCCGTTGTCTTGATCGTTTCTATCTTTGCCCGTTTTTGTTTCTCGATGATCTCCCAGAGAAAACGTGCCCCGACTCCCTCCACTACCTCTATTTTCTGGCCAAAAGCCTCTCTGATCTGGTTGCTGCTTTCAGCGTCTCCCATCACATTTATCACGAGTTCGGGATTTGCCTTCACAAGATCTTCAAGCTGTAAAAAGACCGGGATACCCCATTTCCTGGCCAGCACAATGCCCGGAGACTCAGCCTTTTTTTCAAAAACGCCGACCAGCTGGGAGTTCATGTCAGCCCGCAGAAGGGATATGAGCGCACTGCCTCCTATGCCGCCGCCTGCTATCGCTATCCTAAGCATAGCTGTAATTGCCCTTTGCCATAACCCGCATCATGCGGATGAATATGCCTGTCAGTTCAGGGTCCCACTGGCCGGACAGCCTCTCGTTTTCCATAATTGCAATAACGTCATCCATTGACCTTTTGCCGCGATACGGACGGATCGAGACCATGGCATCGAACGTATCGATGATCGACAATATTCTTGCCATAAGCGGAATCGTGTTGCCATGAAGATTATCAGGGAACCCTGAACCGTCCCAGCGTTCATGATGGTGCCTGATGCCGGGCAGTATTTCGCGCAGGGATTTAAGAGGTTTGCAGATATCCTCTCCAAGAGTCGGATGCCTCCTGATCTCCTCAGCCTCTTCGCTTGTCAGACCGGAAGGTTTTTTAAGTATTGCTTCGCTCAGCGCCATCTTGCCGATGTCATGAAGGGCCCCGGCCTTTTTTAATACGGCCTGATCCCTGGATGGAAAACCGAGGAAAGCCCCAAACTCTGAAGAAAGATCTCCAACCCGGGTTGAGTGGCCTTTTGTATAATGGTCCCTTGCCTCCAGGGTCAGGACAAGGCTGAAGATGATATTTTCTGAATGGTCGAGCTGCTCATGAAGCTCCTTTAACTTCAGAAGCGAGCGTATCTTGGCTAACAGTTCCTGGGTGTCAAAGGGCTTCGTGATAAAATCGTCAGCACCTGCCTCAAGGCCAGTAATCCTGTTTTTCTTTTCATTGAGCGCTGTTACAAGGACAACCGGAATAAATTCTTTTTCCGAAAAATGCTTGAGCCTTCTGCAGAGCTCAAACCCGTTCATGCCGGGCATCATGACATCGAGCACGGCTATATCGATACGCTCGTTTGCATAGATAGTGAGGGCCTCATCAGCACCCAGCGCTGAGTACACCAGAAGTCCTGCTTTTTCGAAAACAGCCTCCATCAGTTCCAGGTTTGGCTGGACATCATCCACAACCAGAACTGAAGGTCTCCTCTCTTCTCGTAAGCGGCTGAAGGGGGACTGCATAGAGGAATTAAACCACTGGTCGCAGAAAAAGTCAATATTGTTCTTTAAGTTTAATGTGTTAGAAAGATAACTTCACATTCTTCTTAAAGAAATAGGAGGTGAAGAAATGGCAAGGCTGGCTTGTAGTAACCATGAGGAGTTGCTATGATGTAACAGATGAAGAGCTTCAGAAAAGAACTCTGGTTTGATGTGCCAGCCAGGAGGGCCTTTATAAATATCACCCAAAAGGTTGAAGAATGCCTGAGAGAAAGTGGTGTAAAAGAAGGGCTTGTACTGGTGAATGCCATGCATATTACCGCATCCGTATTTATCAATGACGATGAGTCGGGGCTTCATCATGATTTTGACCGATGGCTCGAAAAGCTTGCGCCACATGAGCCCGTTTCACAATATCGCCATAATTCTGGCGAGGACAACGCAGACGGCCATCTGAAGCGCCAGATCATGGGAAGAGAGATTGTTGCAGCGATCACGGAGGGCAAACTCGATTTTGGACCCTGGGAGCAGATCTTCTACGGAGAATTCGATGGCAGAAGAAAAAAACGTGTATTGGTTAAGATAATCGGCGAGTAAGGTGAATACCCTTCGGAAAGATTCCGGACAAGCCAGAATGACAGCAATTGGGAACTGTGGTAGTCAGAATTAGGCTCTTCTAAGAGAGACTACAAAGTATACTATTTATAACATATGGCAGGAAGGCTTTTGTCTTGCCGGTCATGGAGAGGATCAGTCACTATGATGAAAACAATTGCAATAACTATGGGAGACCCTGCAGGCATAGGGCCTGAAGTCATTGTCAATGCTCTTCGAAATCCTGAGATCCAGACCATTTGCCATCCGATTGTGATTGGAGATCAATCTGTAATGCAGGAAGCCATGCAGATTTGTAATGCCTCCTTTAATTTTATTCCTGTGCGCTCCCCTTCTGATGCGTTTCCATCTCCAGGGACCGTGAGAATTATTGATACCGCTGAACGGAAAAACTTCCAAAAAGGCGGACCCTCAGCAGAGGGTGGCAGGGCCTGCACCAGTTACATTATAAAGGCGGTTGAGCTTGCGAGGGACAGACAGGTTGATGCAATCGTGACCGCACCTATATCAAAAGAGGCCCTGAAGATGGCAGGCCAGAAATGGCATGGTCATACAGAGATGCTTGCTGAACTAACGGACACAACCGATTATGCCATGATGCTTGCCGGAGGTCCCTTGCGGGTCATCCTGGTAACCATACATACGGCACTCAGAAACGTGCCGCAACTCATTACAAAAGAGGCTGTTCTGAAAACCATACGGCTGGCGAAAAAGGCATGCGACATGATGGGAATAAGCAGTCCGAGAATTGCTGTTGCCGGCCTGAACCCCCATGCCGGGGAGGCCGGCATATTCGGCAGAGAGGAGATTGAAGCGATCTCTCCTGCAATCGAGGATGCGAAGAAAGAAGGACTCCCGGTTACCGGCCCCTACCCGCCTGACACCATATTCCACAAGGCATATAAAGGTGATGTTGACATTATCGTCAGCATGTACCATGACCAGGGTCTCATCCCCCTGAAGATGGTCTGCTTCGATACCGGCGTAAATGTGACGATCGGACTGCCGATCATTAGGACATCACCTGATCACGGCACTGCCTATGATATTGCATGGCAGGGAATTGCCAGACCTTCGAGCATGATTGAGGCGATCAGGCTTGCCGCGAGATTAAAACTCTAATGGCCAAGAAGCATCTTGGCCAGAATTTTCTTTTCGACCCTTCGATTCTTCTGAACATAATACGGTCTGCGAATCTTTCAGCTGCTGACACAGTGCTTGAGATCGGTCCCGGGCCGGGAAGGCTTACGAGGCTCCTTGCAGAAAGAGTCAACAAGGTTATTGCGATCGAACTTGACCATTATCTGTACAATAAACTTACCGAAGAACTGAAGGGCCTTGCCAATGTCGAGCTGGTTTTAGGTGATGCGCTTAAGTATCCCTTTGAACGGCTTGACCGTTTCAAGGTTGTGGCAAACATACCCTATTACATTACAACACCGATAATCTTCAGACTTATCGAGGCGCGCAAGTCAGTAGAGTCCATGACCCTTACCATACAGAAGGAGGTGGCTGAGAGGATCGTGGCAGGACCAGGCACAAAGGCTTATGGAGTACTTTCGATCATGGTGCAGTTTCGCGCTGAGCCTGAGCTTACGTTTATTATTCCCAAAGAAGCCTTCCGGCCGGTCCCCAAGGTTGACTCGGCAGTAATCCATATGAAACTTCTGAAGGAGCCGGCAGTGTCAGTGCAGGACGAGGTGCTTTTCACAAAGGTTGTTAAAACAGCCTTCTCACAGCGGAGGAAGACCCTGTTGAATTCCCTGAAAGCCTTCAACAACATCAGGGATGTACTGGTACAGGCAGGGATCGATCCTCAGCGCAGGCCTGAGACGTTAAGTCTCGCAGAGTTTGCTGTACTGTCAGATATGCTTTCAGCTGCAGACCGGTAGCAAAGAAACAGCACTACAAGACTTTGCCAATAAGTACTTCATCGATATATTGTTTTCCAATGCGAATTCTTTTATGGCGCATACCTTCTTCAATAAACCCTGCCCGCTCGAAAAGATGGAGAGACTTTTTATTCGTGGTAAAGATGTTTGCTTCTAACTTTTTGAATTTGCGGTCTTTTGCCCAGTCAATGGCATAGTCCAGCATCTGCGAGCCGATCCCAAGGCCGCGATATGCAGGCACAAGATGTATCCCGATGTTCAGAATATGCGCTGTTTGAGGTCTTTTGCCCCCATCCATCTGAATGCCGGACAAAGCTCCTACTACCGCCTTGTCCGTAATCGCTACGATGAGCAGATTCTTCTCGAAATCCATACTGCAGATGTATTTTTTTACGGAATCCGACTTTGTGCCATAGTGTTCCATCAGCACATAGCTCCTGTCGGGTGCATTTGTCTTGATCACGCCGATGATCTCTTCGGCGTCCTGGCAGCCAGCGAGTCTGAGTGTGATCATTTCTCCATTTTTTGCTAAAAATTTCAGGACATCTTCTTCTGGCATGGCACCCTCCCTTTAATCTCTGATCAGATTATACCGCTAAACGATGCCTCTCACAACAAACAATAATCGAATCACATGCTTTCAATCAAAGCATTATCGACATTTCATGCACCTGACAAATCACAGTTACATCCCTTCCGACGCAGGATTTCAATCTGTTTTTCTACAGGGTCAACAAAAGTGGTCTGAACACTATTTCCTTTCGCAAGGCTCTTATCCAAAGGACTATTGTGATTGTATCCCCTCGCAAGCATCTCCAGAACAATCTTCTCATGAACAGCGAATAATGCCATCAACTTGCCCTTCCATCTTTCTGTTTCCGGATGATTGGCGTACCCTTTCTTCCCCTGCGTCAGAATATTCCAGATAGCATGAAGTTCATTATGCTCACCAAGAAGATGATTACGACATAGTATGTCAGGAGGAATATCCCATATTCTCATATTTCTTTTTCTTTCGTCCCGTTGGTTCCGGCACAAATCTCCGGTCATTCATCCTGAGTGCATCTGCAATACCTTGAGATACGGCTTAAAGGTCTCCAGATGTTTCAGCTTGGAGAGCGCTAGATGCCATATAGCATTCTACCGCATTGTTCCGTTTAATACCCTCAGAATTAACTCAAATCGCCTCCATGGGGGCAACCATGAAAAAGTGATTGTATCGGAGGAGTTCAAGACGGTGATTAAGTCAGATTGCAGGGTAGAATCGTTGACGGTTCTTTTCTAAAATCTTGCTCAGCGACAAATATAAAAGAAATGGCGGAGAGGGTGAGATTCGAACTCACGGTAGAGTCGCCCCTACAACGATTTTCAAGACCGTCGCCTTCAACCGCTCGGCCACCTCTCCGACTGCTTTTTCAGCCACTCTCTGCCCGTGCCGCTTTTCAGATAAAGCTCACGCTTGCGGGCCTCAGAGTAGCTGTCAAATTCTTCCGTATATACTAACTCAAATGGTCTTCTATTCTTTGTAGTTTTTACGTTTCCTGCGTTATGGGCTTTCAGTCTTTTCTGCAGATCCCGTGTGGACCCCGTATACAACCTCTGATCACAACACCTGAGAATGTATATATAAGCCTTATTCACCAATTGCCATTTCGGACAAGACCGTCGCCTTTCCGCCCCGGCGGACTCGCAGAGGCGAGCAACCGCTCGGCCACCTCTCCGGGGAAAATAGTATAACAGAAAATATCCTTTTTTATGATGGTTTAATTTCAGAAAAAAAGTTAATATTTCTTAATTTGACTTTTGGCAATGAATTCATTAAATTCTTTAAAATGGTAAGGGGTGTACATGAATAATTCTGTCATACAGCTTATTCTCAATGCTGGCTATATTGTAAAAGCTGTTCTGCTGATCCTTATGTTATTTTCCGTAATCTCCTGGGCTATCATCTTCTTTAAACAGAAGTATTTCTTAAGGGCAAACAGGGAGTCTGACCAGTTCCAGCGTATATACCGCTCTAACCGTGACCCCAAATCCCTTTTTCAGGCAACGAGAAGCCTTACGCTCAGTCCTATTGCAAACGTTTTCAAGGCGGTTTATGCTGACGAAGCAAAAAAGGACAAAAATGAGATAAAGCGTCTTCTCAGGAGATACGAGACCCTCGAGTCGGTAAAGCTCGAAAAATATCTTAACTTTCTTGCAACAACAGGTTCAACCGCGCCGTTCATAGGGCTGTTCGGGACAGTTTGGGGAATCATGAATGCATTTCACGGCATCGGTTCCGCAGGCTCAGCATCCCTGGCGGTTGTTGCTCCGGGTATTGCCGAGGCGCTTATCGCAACGGCAGTTGGCCTTGCGGCCGCTATCCCTGCGGTTATTGCCTATAACTACTATCTCAGCATGTCCAGAAAAATGATATTGGAGATGGAGGACTTTTCAGAAGACCTCCTTGAACTTTTTTCAAAAGTCGCTGAATGAAGACGAACAGGAACAGAAACGTACTTTCTGAGATCAATGTGACGCCTTTTGTTGACGTCATGCTGGTGCTTCTCGTCATCTTTATGGTGACGGCTCCGCTAATGCAGCAGGGGGTTGATGTGAATTTGCCCAAGGCAAAAGGGAAGGAACTTCCGCCAGACGAAAGGATTTCTCTGGTCATAAAGCGGGATCGGACCGTATATATGAATGACACTCCGGTTTCAGTCGCAGAGATGAAGCGGAAGCTCGAAGCGATAAGCAAGCTGAATCCAAATGTTTTTCTCAAGGCAGATAAGGATGTCCCCTATGGTCTGGTGGTTGAAGTAATGAGCGAGATCAAGGATGCCGGAATAGAGAAACTGGGAATGATAACAGAACCGAAAACTGAACTGAAATGAGGGGCCCGAGTCTGCAGGTAGCAACGCTAATCTCCACGGCGCTGCATCTCACTTTTTTTCTTGTAGCTGCGCTTATCCTCAGACATTCCCGAAATACCATCATGCCGTCTCCATATGAAGTAAATCTTGTCGGTCCGGCAAGTTCCACTCGGGGAGAAGCTCAAGAAGAAACCTCTAAGAAGAACGAGCAGGCTGCAAGGAGCTCGGAGCACGAAAAAGAGGCCGACAGGACGATCCAGGATAAGAAAGCTGACATAGAAAGAAAGGCCAACGCTCTGTCAGAGATCGAGGCGAAGAAGAAAATCGAGCGAATCGGGAAAATCAGGAGAATGATCACCGTAGGAAGTCAGACAGTATCTTCACCCAAAAAGCTTTCGCAGCGGGCGGGATCCGTTGTCGGATCAGGACGCCCCGGCGGTGGAACCTATGAAGATCTGATTGCATCACGTATCGGGCAGGAGATCGTATTTCCGGAAACAGGTGAATCACAGCTTGCAACAATTGTGCTGGTGAAAATCCGGAAGGACGGAGAAATTATTATTCAGGGCATCGAAAAGAGATCAGGCAATGCGCTTTTTGACAGGGCTGCACTCAGAGCAATCGAAAAAGCAAATCCGGTGCCGCCCCCTCCTTCGGAGATGGAAGTAGGCTTGACATTGTATCCATATGGAACACGGAAATGAATACTACTTCTGGTAGGAACGAGATTCTTTCCCGGTCCTGCTATTCCCTTTTGCCGGAAACCCTGTTATTTTTTATTTTGCTTGCCGCCTGCTGCTTACTCCTTCCTTCTTATTCAGAGGCAAAGATATATATTGATGTCCATGCCCCATCTGCAAAGAAGCTTCCCATAGCGATCTATGATCTGCAAGGAACGCAAGGCAGGGAGATCTCTGACATCATCAGGGACGATCTCACCGTTACCGGTCTTTTCAGCTGCATCGACAAGGCATCGTATATTGAGCCCATATCCCAGAGGTTCAATCAGCAGAACTGGAAACCTCTTGGGATAGAGGCTGTTGTGAAGGGTGCAATAACATCAGCTCAGACCCTTTCCGTCGATATCTCGGTCTATGATGTGTTTGAAGGCAAAGAGATCTTCAGCAAACAGTATCAAGCAGATAAGGCACTTATCCGACAGCTTGCACATAATATTTCGAATGATATCTACTATGCCTTTACCGGTCTGACAGGTATGTTCAGAACAAAGATAGCCTTTGTCGCAGAAGACGATGGGGAAAAAGGCATTTATGTCATGGACTGGGATGGATACAGGGCAAAAAAACTCGGATTGAAAGGATCGCTGGTCCTCGCGCCGCACTGGTCAGCTGATGGAACGAGAATTATTTATTCTTCGGAGCGCGGCAGACAATGGGGTATCTATCTGTTAGATTTTGGAAAGATGACCGAAAGAAAGATCTTTGCGTCAAAGGGCACCAATATGGCCGGCGACTTTCTCCCAAAGGGTGATGCAATAACCTTCTCTTCAACAAAAGACGGAACTCCTGATATTTATATGTTATCTCTTAAGGATGAGTCAGTGAAAAAGCTGACTTTTACGCAGGGTATTGAGGTTTCTCCTGCGGTGTCCCCTGACGGCAGCCTCATTGCGTTTGTATCTGACCGCGGCGGGAGCCCGCAGATTTACCTGATGCGTGCTGATGGCAGCGATATCAGAAGAGTTACGTTTGAAGGTTCATATAATACATCTCCTGGCTGGTCTCCAACAGGTGACAGGATCGTATTTTCCTGCCGGCGGGGAAAGAACCAGATCTGTATCGTGAAACCTGACGGATCAGCACTTCAGCAGCTGACAGAAAGCGGCAACAACGAGGACCCATCTTTTTCACCTGAGGGCAGGCACATAACGTTCTCTTCTGACAGGGATGGGACTAAGGGAATATATATCATGAGGGCAAATGGAGAGGTTCAGAAAAAGATCAGCCCTCAGGGGCTCCGTTCCAATGCCCCCAAATGGTCTCCAAACTAATAACGAGGATCTACGGAGGAAGCAGATGAATTTAAGAAGTGTAATGGTTATGATTACCGTATCTATCGTCTTTGTATTCGGACTTTCTGCCTGCCAAAAGAGGGTAGTTACGCAGCCTGATTCAGGCCAGCAGGGACAGCAGAAAGATATGACGCAGCAGAAAGGCCAGGAAAAGATAACGGAGAAACAGCTTGACGGCAAGGTCGATTCTGTTGATGCAAAGAGTAAGGGTGACCAGTATACGGAGAGCAGGGAAAATCTGTTTTCTGACCTCCTCTTTGATTACGACAAATATGATGTGAAGGATTCATACAAACAGGCGCTTCAGGCAGTATCGGCGTGGATGGCAAAAAATACGACTGCCCGATTATCGATTGAGGGCCACTGCGACGAGCGCGGCACCAATGAATATAACCTTGCACTCGGGGACCGCAGAGCCAAGGCCGTAAAAGATTATCTGGTCAGTCTTGGCGTCGCATCGGGCAGGGTCGATGTGATCAGCTATGGCGAAGAGAAGCCTGCCTGCAAAGAACAGACCGAAGACTGCTGGGCGAAAAACAGGCGAGCTCATTTTACGGTTCTCATAAAGGCGGGCAAATAGCCGTGAAAAACGCATCTGTTTTTTTTATGCTTTTTTTTCTATCTGCCTGTGTCTCTGGCAATGACTTTGACCGGGTAAGAAGCGATCTCCATGAACTGCAGCGTAGCACCTATGAGACACGTAAGGAGATAGACTCTCTGAAGGAAAAGACGACAGGTGTTGTCAGGGAAGATTCTTTCACTGCGATGAAGGAAAGCCAGGCGGACCTCTTTTCCAAGGTGAATGCGACGTCAAGCGGGCTTCAGGAACTGAGAGGCCGGTTGGACGAAAGCAGATATTTTACGGAGAAATCCCTGAAGGAATTCACCTCTGAAAAGGACCTTCTTAAGGCACAGATTGCCGGACTGGAGACGCAGATAAAGACGGTAAAAGAAAAGCTCTCTGCCCTTGAAAACCAGGGCAGGCTGAAAGAACCTGCCGTAGACGCTGCCGAACCATCGCTGAAATCGAACAATACCGTGAAAACCGAAATCGAGACTCCAGCCGAACCCATTGCTGACACGAAGGCAAAGGCGTATGACGCTGCTTACCTGCTTTTTAAGGAGAAGAAGTACAAAGAGTCAAGGGAGAGGTTCGAGGTCTTTATGAGGGAGTATCCGAAGACTGACCTTACGGACAACGCACAGTTCTGGATCGCCGAATCATATTACAATGAGAAGGACTTTGAAAGCGCAATTCTTTCTTATGAAACATTGCTCAAGAAATACCCTGACAGCGACAAAATCAGCGGCGGCCTGCTCAAGCAGGGATATGCATTTGCTGAAATTGGTGATGCCAAGACAGGCAAGATCATCCTTAATAAGCTTATCGAAAAATATCCTGGCACAAAGGACGCTGATGCGGCAAAAAAGAAGATTGCAGAACTGAACAAGAAGCCACAAAAAAAGAAATGATTTCATCAGCCGCCCGTTTTCCCTGGGCATTGACTAATGGAATTAGGCCTGATTGAAACGCTGCAGATAAAGAAACAGGAACTGCGGGAACTTCTCAGCAGGGAAGCAACTTCACATGGTGAGCTCTCCTGGCTTTTTCTGCCGGAAAATCTCCAGAACAAAGTTGCTCTTGTTGCTCATATAGACACGGTGCATGACGATGAGCATGCCCGTGAGGTCATTATCAATGAATCAGCCAGGACCCTTTGGAGCCCTCAAGGCCTCGGCGCTGACGACCGGGCCGGAGTCTGGACGGCGCTGACGCTGTTCAACTCAACGCCGGAGCCCTTAAGGCCGATTATTCTCTTTACAGACCTTGAGGAATGCGGGGGGCATGGGGCAAAAGAGGCGGTTCACCTCTTTGCAGACAAACTCTCAATGGCAACTTTTCTTGTTGAACTTGACAGGAGAGGCGATCGTGAATGTGTCTTTTACAATGCAGAACCGCCCGAGTTTGTTGATTATGTTGAAACGTTTGGATTTTCTAGGAATAAAGGAACATTTTCTGACATCAGCATTATCTGCTCCGCAGTGAACCGATGTGGCGTGAATCTGAGTATTGGATATCACCATGCCCATACAAAAAAAGAATATCTCAATCTTATGCATATGAACAATACCCGTGAAGCTTTGTCCAGACTGCTGAAAGACAATTACGAAAAGAAAAAAATCTGGTTTATAGATGCAGATTGATCACTTGATCCTTGCGGACAACAGGACTGTTTTTAATCCTTTGTGCTATCTAGTCCTTTTCTTGCCTTTTCATTCTTCGGGTCTATTTTCAGGGCCTTCTGAAAGGCCGCATGTGCCCGCTTTTTGATCCCAGCCTTCATATAGACAAGTCCAAGATGGGAGTGGAGTTCAGCATTGAACGGATCAAGCTTCAGGGCGGTGAGCAGAGCCTCCTCAGCCTCCTTGACACGTCCCGGGACTTTTGAACAGGCAAGGGAGAGGTAGCTCCAGTAGTTGACGTTCTTCGGCTCCATCTTTGTTGCCCATTTAAACTTATCTATTGCACCCCAAAAGTCACCTTTCTTGAAGTCAGCCACTCCTTCTTTGAACTGTTCAGCCGCACGCATACCAGTATCAAGAACACCCTCCTCCTGTTTTGGTCCTAGTAGTGACGCCAAATACTCGTTGCGGCTCCGGTCATCCTTAAGGACATTATATGCCTTGGTGATGGCATCAAAGATGGTAGTCAGTTTAATCTTGACGGACGGGTCCGTTGAACTAAAATACCGGTCAGGATGAAACTCTTTTGCAAGACGGTAATAATTTCTCTTAATCGTCTCACTATCAGCCTTTCCTTCGATTTCAAGGAGTTCAGTCATGGTTAAACTGCCCAGCTGCGAATAGATTTCGTCAACTTTTCTGAGCAGTATCTCATCTTCTTCAGAAAGCGGGGTGAGAATATCATTCAGCGTGACTTTGTCTTCGACCTTGTTCTCGTCTTCCAGTCCGGAAGATTCTACATCTGCCGATAACTGGTCTTCAACCATTCCGATAGACCAGAGCACATAGAGCACCTTCAAGGCCTCAAAAGATCCCATCCAGGAACTGTCAATGATTTCCTTTATCGTCCTCTTGCCATCAACTAATGAGAGAATCTTTTTGTCCTGCTGTGACAGCTCAATTTCCTGAAAAAGGCTCAGTGGATCTTCGCCCAGTTTCAGTACTGAGTCAGTGTGCGGCATTTCGTTTCTGATCCTTGTCCAGTTTACGATTTTGTTCACGCCGGTATAGATCAGGTTGCCGATACTCATCCTCAAAGTGATCACCTCCTGCGTAGGAAGCTCTCCTTCGTGGAACTCGTAATCACCCTCCTCTACAATGAACATGCTGTGAATGATCTCATGTACCTGGTATTTGACTCCCCAGAAGAGGTCTTTTGGCGTCAGATATCCAAGTTCAACAAGAATTGCGCCTTGCCGCTTGTTCCTGGTAGACTTCAGAATCTCGACTGACTTGTCATACTGCTCAACCGTAATCTTTCCTGCCTTCAGAAGCATCTCGCCCAACCGGTCATCCTCATAGGTTGACGATGCAAAAATGACATCTCCCTCGCTCAAGTATATTTTTTTTGTAAATGAAGCCGTGGCGAGGGAAAGTGTGCCAGTTCGCCGGTTCCTGTTCAGCTGCACCAGGATCTTTACAAGACTTGTGTCCCTGATATTACCTTTGGGTAGTTTTTCCATTTTCTATCTCTCCTGCCTGTTTCCTTGCTGAAGATATCTCTTCACTCAGGGTTTCCCGTTCGCTCTTAAGGAGCTGAAGCTGCACTGAAATATCCCTGAGATCTTCGGTCTGTTTTTTAATTGTAGCCCTCAACATAAAGATATAGTACCCCTCAAAGCATAAAGCTGCGAGCAAGGCAGCAACGATAAGATAGCGCACTGCAGTAACAACAGGCTTTCCCTGGACAACTTCCATGCAACGTCACCTATATCGTGTTACGGTAAACCGGAAAATCTCCAGATTTTCATCTGTCCAGATCCCTGCCTTCATCTTTGTTATTCTCAGTTGTTCCTCAACGGTATCAACACCCTCGAGATCGGGAAGGAGCAGTCCCCGTTTGCCTCCCTGAACGACGATAATGCCGTATTCTTTCGGGTCAAGATCCTGTACGCTCCTTATCTTTTGCGGGGGAGAAAGAACATCTACGGAATATTCGATCTCTGTGAGTTCATCCTCCTGCACTGCCTGAAATCGTGGATCCTGAGTTGCAGCCGCAATAGCGTTTCTGATAACCTCCTGAGCAACAGTATCTGTGATTGGTTCAAACGTACCTATGCAGCCTCTGAGATTCCCCATTTTCTTGAGGCTTACGAAGACGCCTGCACGGGCCGCCAACTCAGGAGAAAGGTCTTTGGGCGGCGATACTGCCTTTCCGGTCCTCACATATCCCTCAATGGTCTGCCTGGCGAGTTCTACGATTCTATGCATCATTTCTCCCGGTGCAATGAATAGTCAGCAATAGCGAGAAGTGACTCTTTTGCCCTGCAGTCAGAAAAGAGAGAGAGCTCCTTTCGGGCCTCATCGACAAGAGTTTGGGCCTTGCTCAGGGATGCCTCAATGGACCGGTACTGTTTCAGCAGGCTGGTGATTTTTTCAAGGCCTGCGGCAGAAAAGTCCTTGATGATTTTTTTTATTTCAACCTTGTCCTTCTCTTCTGCAGCGGAAAGAAGCAGAAGCAGGGGAAGCGTTATCTTTCCTTCCTCAAGGTCTTTGCAGAGTTTTTTCCCCAGATCTTTCTCCTCAGCCATATAGTCAAGTATGTCATCTGCCATCTGGAATACCATGCCGATCTTCATGCCAAAGTTCGCAAGAGCGAGTTCTTTTTCCTCAGAAAGACCGCCAAGAATTGCACCGACCCTGCAGGCCGCAGAAATGAGTGCTCCTGTCTTTGCGGAAATAATGTCGAGGTATTCCGTCTCAGTTATATCAGGGTCTCCCACTCTGTTAAGCTGAAGCAGTTCTCCTTCGGTCATTCGTGTGGTTGCTCCGGAAAGTGCCTCCATGATCTTCTGGTTTTTCTGCATGACAGCGGCCCGAAGCGCGTTAGAATAGAGAAAGTCGCCAACCAGCACCACGATCTGGTTTCCCCAGAGAGCGTTTGCTGATGGCTTACCGCGTCTTACTTCTGCCGTATCGACCACGTCATCGTGAAGAAGGGATGCCGTATGGATAGATTCAATAATGCTTGCGATCTCAATACAGGCAAAGCCGTCATAGCCCGCAAGGTCAGCGCTTATGAGATGAAAAAGAGGCCGCAGCCGCTTGCCACCGCTTGAAATAATATAATCGCCGATCAGGGGAATAAAGGGCACCTTATTCCTGAAAAGTTCTTTTATCTGGTGTTCGACAAGACGAAGTCTTTCCTCATAGGAATCAAACACTTCCTGCAGATCCATCTTCTGGTGATAGGGCATATCTTTTGGTGTCAAGTCAGATATCCTTTGGCTTCAGGCCCTGATCCTGATCTTATCAAGGTCAGCGTCAGCCCTTGAAAGCTTTTTCAGATCATCAGGTTTGAATGCACCCTTCTCGGTTATGATTGCAGTTACATACTTTGCAGGGGTCACATCAAAAGCAATGTTTCTCACGTTTACGCCCTCAGGGGCAATCCTGCAGGTGCCGAAAATATGTGTTACCTCTTCGGCTGCCCGTTCTTCAATGGGGATAAGATCACCCGTGGGTATTGAGAAGTCAATACTGCTCATCGGGGCAGCGACATAGAAGGGGATGCCATGCTCTTTGCAAAGCACTGCAACCGTGTAGGTGCCTATCTTATTTGCAACATCCCCGTTACTGACGGTCCTGTCTGTGCCCACGATCGCAAGGTTAATTTCGCCTTTCTGCATTAACGCACCGGCTGTATTGTCTGTTATCAGTGTGACCGGGATCCCTGCCTGCATAAGTTCCCATGACGTGAGCCGCGCTCCCTGCAATACAGGCCGAGTCTCATCGGCAATGACCTGAAAGTTCTTGCCCTGCTCTTTTGCGATCAGCATCGGAGCAGTTGCTGTGCCGTAGCCTCCGGTTGCAAGGGAGCCGGCATTGCAGTGGGTCAGAACCGTATCGCCGTCATGAATAAACTGTGCGCCCCATCTGCCTATTGTCATATTTATTTTAATGTCTTCAGCAAGGATCTTCTGAGCTTCATCTATGAGCAGTGCCTTGAGCCTCTCAACCGGCTCATCCTTTATCGCAGCGAGAAATTTTCTGATCCTCTCGACCGCCCACTGTATATTGACTGCTGTGGGGCGGGTTGCCATGAGTGTTTCGAACACAGGCTGCAAGCCTTTCAGAAAGCCCTCATAATCCCGCGCTGCAATCTCCTGCGCAGCGAGTGCGATTCCCATTGCCGTTGCAATGCCGATAGCAGGAGCGCCGCGTATCCAGAGCTTCTTGATGCCCTCTGCCACCATCAGGTAGTCTTTGCATTCAATATAGGCAACGTCGATCGGCAGCCTGCTCTGATCGAGCATTATTACTTTATTGTCTTTCCATTCTATTGTCTTTACCATTGTATCTCCAGGCGGACGTATTATAACCAAAAAAGCCCTCAGATGCCGAGTTTGTCAGCCGTTAAGCGGGATAAAGGTTGTTATGACAAGAAATGATGTCAAAATAATAATCGTTATGATCGTTGCCCATGAAATGTAATTGTACGTTCGGGAATTCGTATATTCGCCCATAAGCTTCCTGTTATTCACCAGAAGCAGGGCGAAGACCAGGACAAAGGGAAGCAGAAGCCCGTTAATAACAGCAGAAAGGACCATCAGGAAGACCAGTGGTGCTCCCGGGATCAGGATAACGAGCGATGCAAGAGCGATGGTCATGGTATAGATCCACATAAACTGGGGAGCTTCCTTGAATGTCTTGTTGATGCCTGCCTCCCATCCCATTGCCTCGCAGACATAATATGCAGTTGCAAGCGGAACGATGATGGCACCAAGCAAAGAGGCGTTGGCAAGACATATGGAGAAGACCAGATATGCATATTCCCCGGCAAGGGGTTTTAAGGCAAGCGCTGCTTCTGAAGCCTCATTAATGCGGATGCCATGAGGGAAGAGCAGTGCTCCACAGGTAACGATGATGAAAAAACTGACGATATCGGTTATAAAGCACCCGATAATTACGTCAAGGCGCGAGGCCTTATACTGCTCTTTCTTGATGCCCTTCTCTGCGATCGAGGACTGGAGGTAGAACTGCATCCAGGGCGTAATCGTAGTCCCAATGATTGCGATGCTCAGCACAACATATTCTGCATTCCACCTCATCTGGGGAATAACTGCGCTTTTCAGAACAGGTCCCCATTCAGGTTTTGCCATAAAGCCTGAAATGACATATCCGAAATAGAGAAGACATGCGAACAGGAGGATCTTTTCAACAAACCGGTAGCTTCCCTTTGTAACAAGGATCCATATCGAAATTGCCCCAACCGGTACCATCACAAACTTGCTGAAACCGAGGATCTCCATGCTCGCTGCCCATCCTGCAAGATTCGCAACCGTATTGCCGAAATTAGCCACAAAGAGACCCAACATCATAAAAAAGGCTGTCTTGACGCCGAAATTTTCCCGGATGAGATCAGAAAGCCCTTTCCCTGTGATAACGCCCATGCGGGCGATCGTCTCCTGGATAACCACAAGCGCTACCGTTGTTGGAAGCAGGGTCCAGAGCAGACCATACCCAAAGCGCGCACCAGCCACAGAATAGGTCGTTATTCCGCTGGCATCATTGTCGATATTTGCCGTGATGATGCCCGGGCCCATGACGCTGAGGAAAAAGAGTATGTTCTTCCAGAGCTTCACACCCTCCTCCGTTTCTTTTTTGCAGCAGGAGGCAGCAGCAGGTCGATGATGTCGTCGACCGTGATAATGCCGTGCATATAGCCGTTCTCATCAACAACCGGGAGTGCAAGAAGGTTATATTTTGAAATAATGCCGGCAACAACCATCTCGTCCTCGCCAGGAGCAACGGACTTGATATTCGTTTCCATAATGTCAGCAAGATAGCAGTCATTCTCCGCAAGGAGCATCTCCCTCAGAGAGGCAACTCCTCGGAGTTTTTCTTCCTTGTCAACGATATAGAGATAATAGACGTTTTCAGCTTCCCGCGCTTCGATTTTGAACTTTTCGGTTGCCTCCTGTACCGTTATATCAGGAGGATAGGCAATAAAGTCTGTTGTCATAAGACCGCCAGCCGTATCTTCTTCATGGCCGAGAAGTTCCTGGATGTCCTCAGCTTCCTCTTTTTCGATATGCTCGAGAATCTCCTTTGCGCGCTCTGTAGTCAGATCGCTCAGAACGTCAGCTGCTTCGTCTGGCGGCATTTCTTCAATGATGTCGGCAGCTTTTTCGGTGTCCATGGCACTGATGATGTCAGCCTGCATCTCAGGTTTAAGTTCGGACAGGGCCTCTGCCGCAGTTTCGATATCGAGATTATTAAAAAAGGTGGCTCCATCTTTCTGAGACACGCTGCTGATGATATCGGCAATATCTGCAGGATGAAGGTCTGAGAGCATCTGCCTCGGTATGGTCAGTGATATTTCGGTGAGTTTGGGCTCAAGGGGTTGAAGGTAGTCCCAGCTGATGAGTGTAAAAGGAAGACTCTTCTTAAAGAGTCTCGCAAGGTCTTCACCGCCCCTTTCCATGCCGAGTCTTCTCAGGATACCCCTCATGCCCACATCAACGGCAATAAGCACCGCCTCATTATTATATCCTTCGAGCTTGATATCGTTCACCCGAACTACCTTTGCTCCGTTTGCATCAACGATCTGCTTATCAAGGATATCTCTGAGAATGAGGAGGTCATCAGCCATCATTTCGTATGATTTCAGTGTCTCGGCATACACTTTGGAGGATATTATTTTCTTATTAAAGATATTAAGATCATGCCAGGGAAGGTAATATGACTTCTTTTTCCTCTCGATAATAAGTGCGGAGATCTTTGGCAGCGGATCGCCCTTTATAACAACGAGGTCACGCACCCGTCCGAGGTCCTCTCCCTTGGGGTCAAGGACTGTCTTTTTGATAATCTCGCTTGAAAAAACTTCAACGAAAAAAGGCATACGAAACTCCCCGGAATTTGCGCAAAAATGCAGGATTTGACTTACAGTATAGACTTATAAGCCTTTTCAGGGCAACAGAAAAGATGGATCGTCATGGTGCTTTTCAACTTTTTGATGCTCCTGTTGCAGGTTTGCTATAATCTTTCTGGCTATTATTTATGATATTTACATTGGAGGATGGTTATGAGCTCAGAAGAAAAAAATGAACTTGAAGAGAATCTGGAAGGATATAAGGGCAAGATAAGGCCGGTTAATACGGCATCATTGACATGGGACAAGGATCTCATCTTCCTCGGCAGAACGCCTCGGGGGTTTGAGCTTGATTTCGATGCTGAGGCACAGTGGGGCTGTATTCCTACCGAAAGCCTGCTTCTCAGTGTCGCGGGCTGTCTTGCGATAGATGTCGTTTCCTTTGTAACAAAGATGAAGGCAAAGATCGCGAAGTTCAAAATAGATATTTCCGGGGAAAGGAACCCGACTCCGCCCCAGTACTACACGAAGATCGATATGGTGCTTCATATATCCGGTGAAAACATTACACCCAAAAAGCTCGACAGGGCAATCTCACTTTCGCAGGAGAAATACTGCTCGGTATATCACTCCCTCAGAAAAGACCTGCAGGTGAATGTGAACTATGAGATAGAGGAAGCCTAAATGCGGAAGTCCCGATGCAATAGAAAAACAACCCTGAAGCGCTGCCTACGAACAAAAATATCACATAACAAGTAGCGGCTTCGCATGAAGTGCCCCCTATCTATGCGATATGATTTATGTCATATCGCCATCTGCCCTGCTGGAGTAAAATGAAGTTTTGAAAACCTATCAGAAGTTCTTGGGGTATGCAAATCTTATCGGAGAGGTGAACGCGGGTGTTTATAGCTATAGTGGATTGGGACAAATGCACCGGGTGCGGGGATTGTATAAACGCCTGTCCGGTCAAATGTTTTGAGATGTCAGACGGCAAAAGCTTGCCTTATCGGTCGTCCTATTGCATTGACTGCGGCACTTGCAAAGAGGTCTGTTCCGCTGATGCCATAATTATCAGCATCGGCTGGGGCGGCTAAACGAATTTTCTTGAATCTGCGGATAGAAGCGACTGCCTCTTGCTGCGGACGCCTCCGTGAATGGCTTAGTCATTGCCTGCGGAACGCCGAGCACTGTGAATAACTGAGGCGGCCGGAAGGAGTTTTAAAGCCTCTTCCGGCTGCCTCCAATTGTTACTTGTTCATCATATCAAAGAAGTCTTTATTGGCCTTTGTGCCGGACAGTTTGCCAAGCAGAAACTCCATGCTCTCAACGGTACTCAGCGAGTTCAGCACCTTTCTGACGATCCAGATCCTGTTCAGCAGGTCTTTTTCTACCAGCAGTTCTTCTTTTCTTGTGCCTGACGCATTGATATCAATGGTCGGGAAGATTCTCTTTTCAACGAGCTTCCGGTCGAGATGCAGCTCCATGTTACCTGTTCCCTTGAACTCTTCGAAGATAACATCATCCATCCTGCTGCCGGTATCAATAAGCGCAGTCGCAAGGATCGTGAGGCTGCCGCCGGTCTCGATATTCCTTGCTGCACCAAAAAATCGTTTTGGTCTCTGGAGCGCATTGGAGTCAAGGCCGCCTGAAAGGACTTTGCCGCTTGTCGGCATGATCGCATTATACGCCCTCGCAAGCCTGGTAATGCTGTCAAGCAGAATCACGACATTCCTCTTGCTTTCAACAAGGCGCTTTGCCCGCTCTATTACCATCTCCGAAACCTGAACATGTCTTTGGGGCGGCTCGTCAAAGGTTGAACTGATGATCTCTGCAGTAGAGACCTGCCGCTTCCAGTCAGTCACTTCTTCGGGCCGCTCATCGATGAGCAGGATGATAAGATGAATATCCCTGTGGTTCTTCTTGATAGCCTTTGCAATGGACTGCAGCAGAACGGTCTTTCCTGTCCTGGGTGCGGCAACGATCATGCCTCTTTGCCCCATGCCGATGGGCGTAACCAGATCCATTACGCGTGTTGAGTAGTCTGTAGAATCATATTCAAGGCGTATTCTCTCGGTCGGATAGTAGGGGATGAGGTTGTCAAAGAGAGGACGATTTACGTTTTCCTCTGGAGATTCGTGGTTGATCGCCTCGACCTTGAGGAGAGCAAAATACCTCTCAGATTCTTTTGGCGGCCTGATCTGTCCTGAGATCAGGTCTCCGGTCCTGAGATTGAATCTGCGGATCTGGGAAGGAGAAACATAGATATCATCAGGTCCCGGAAGGTAACTGTAGTCAGGCGACCTGAGGAATCCGAATCCGTCAGGGAGTATTTCAAGGACTCCGGCAGAGAAGACATTGCCGGTCTTTTCTGTCTGTGCCTGGAGGATAGCGAATATCAGATCCTGCTTCCTGAGGCCTGAAGCTCCTTCGACCTTCAGTTCCTTGGCGACAGTAGTAAGTTCATCAATGGTTTTGTCCTTGAGTTCAGAAATTGAGATGTTTCCCATAAATTACTCCTCATCCGGGTTTAGACGTCAGGTTTTTTATTCGCGGAAGGTTATGCCTATCACGCGGGGTTGCTTTTTACTTGCAGAAATACTTTAGTAACTTACAAAAACCGATTTATCTTTGTCAAGAGAGCACTTTACAATTTCCTGCTGCACATGGTAGATTTTCCCATGAAATACGGGGAAAAATCTATACAAAAGGCGAAGCTTGAGGTCTGGGACAACCCGAACCCTGAACGTGATTATGAGATCAATATCAGTTATCCGGAGTTCACCTGCCTCTGCCCGCGCTCCGGATACCCCGATTTCGCAACAATCAATCTGCGCTATATCCCTGACAAGAAAATTATTGAACTGAAATCACTAAAGCTTTATCTGAATGCCTTTAGAAGTGCCCATATCTCGCACGAGGAGATCACCAATAAGGTCTTTGGCGAACTCGAAAAAAAGCTGAAGCCCAGATTTCTTGAAGTGGTCGGCGATTTTAATCCCCGCGGGAATGTGAAGACATTTATTAAAGTAAGCTCAGGCAATCTCCAAATCAGCTAAAGGCCAAGTTAAGTCTTTGCCCGTTCTATAAAGAGCTTTATTTTCTGATGATCCTTTTTGCCCTTTTCCCGCTCTACCCCGCTGCATACATCAACACCATATGGCCTCACATGTCTTACAGCGTCAGCAACATTCTCGGGCGTCAGCCCTCCGGCAAGGATGATCCTGCCGAACTGCTTTGCCTCGACAGCAATGTCCCAGTTGAATTTCTGGCCCGTGCCGCCCAGCTCATCAGCGGAATATGCATCGAGCAGCAACGCAGAGACAATGCCTTTAAATGTTTTCAGGGGCTCAAGACTGTCGATTGATTTTATCCTGATTGCCTTAACACTTCTCCGGGAGTGATGGCAGGCCTCAGGTCTTTCATTTCCATGGAGTTGAATGACATCGATGCCTGCATCAATAGAGAAGCGAATCATTTCCGGGGTCTCATCGACAAACACGCCTACCGTAGTAACGAATGGGGGAATTTTACTGATGATCGCTTCAGCCTGTTGCAGGCTAACGCAACGGGGACTTCCCTTAAAGAAAATAAACCCCAGGGCATCTGCACCGAAATCGATCGCAGCTGCAGCATCTTCGTGATTTGTTATTCCGCAGATCTTGACTCTTACCATAACAAATACCTCTCCGGGAAAAACAAGGGCAAAAGGATTAGTCCTTTTGCCCCCATACAATGCGTTTGCAAGATTTAGTCTCTCTGGTTAAATTACCGGAAGATTTTTCAGGGCCTCCCGAATCTTTTCTTCCGGGTATTCATAGTCTTCCAGTTTGCCTGCCGCATAGTCTGCATAGGCTGCAAGATCAAGATAGCCATGGCCGCTCAGATTGAAAAAGATCGTTTTCTGCTTGCCCTCTTCCTTTGCTTTCAGCGCCTCATCAATTGCTGCCTTGATTGCATGAGAACTTTCCGGTGCAGGGATGATGCCTTCCGTCTTTGAAAATTTGATCGCTGCCTCAAAACATGCGTTTTGACCGTAAGCCACTGCCTCTATCAGCTTGTCGTGATACAGTTGGCAGACAAGAGGCGAGTCTGCATGGTATCTCAGGCCGCCGGCATGGATGCCTGGAGGCATGAAGTCATGCCCCAACGTATACATCATCATCAGCGGCGTCAAGCCGGCCGTATCCCCAAAGTCATATCGGAACTCTCCCTTGGTAAGCGTTGGGCAGGAAGAAGGCTCCACCGCGACAACTCGTAACTGCCTGCCGCCTATTTTGTCCTGGAGAAAAGGAAATGCCACCCCGCCAAGATTGCTTCCCCCTCCGCAACAGCCGATGACAACGTCAGGATAGTCGCCAACCATCTCGAACTGTTTCTTCGCCTCGAGCCCGATTACGGACTGGTGAAGCACAACATGATTCAGGACTGACCCGAGGGCATAGTTTGTATCGTTATGCGTTGCAGCGTCTTCAACAGCCTCTGATATGGCGATACCGAGGCTGCCGGGGCTATCAGGGTCAATTTCAAGAATCTTCCTGCCGGAATTTGTTAAGTTGGAAGGGCTGGGATGCACTGTTGCCCCCCATGTCTCCATTGCGATCCTTCTGTAGGGCTTTTGGCTGTAGCTCACCTTAACCATATAGACTGTAACATCAAGGCCGAACATTGTTCCTGCAAGTGCCATGGAGGATCCCCATTGCCCGGCACCGGTTTCTGTTGCGATTCTTCTGATGCCTGCCTGCTTGTTGTAATATGCCTGAGGGATGGCGGTATTTGGTTTGTGACTGCCAGCAGGGCTTACGCCTTCATATTTATAATAGATCTTTGCGGGAGTGCCTAGTGCTGCCTCAAGCCTGTGTGCCCTGTAAAGAGGTGACGGTCTCCAGAGACTATATATATTCAGCACTTCCTCGGGTATATCAATCCACCGCTGAGTTGAAACTTCCTGCTCGATAAGCGCCATGGGGAAAATCGCACTCAGATCCTGCGGACCTACCGGCTGCTTCGTTCCAGGGTGTAACGGCGGCTTTGGCAGATTCGGCATATCGGCCATAATATTGTACCACTGCCTGGGGATCTCTCTGTCCGGGAGCACTACTTTTGTTTCCTGCATGTGTTACCTCCGTTTATTTAGCTGCCTGAAGACTTGGTAGGACCTATTTTACCACAAGGGCTCCTGTTCTTACGTGCCCCTCAATTCCCCAATCTTTCTGCCAATGTCTGCAGATTCCATAAAAGATGTGCCTATCAGCATCGCATCGATGCCTGCCTGTTCAAGCTTCAGGACATCATCCCGCGTCTTTATGCCGCTTTCACTTACGATAATTTTGTCTGCTGGGATCTCTTTCTTCAGCTCAAGGGTTGTATTCATGTCTATCTGGAGAGTCTTAAGATTCCGGTTGTTAATGCCGATAATGGGGACATTAATCCTCAACGCCATTTCAAGCTCCTGATGATCATGGACTTCAAAGAGAACAGCCATTCCCAGTTCTCTGGAGACATGAAGATATTCTTCTGCCTGTTTTTCACCAAGGATCGCTGCGATGAGAAGGATCGCATCCGCCTGGTTTGCCCTCGCCTCATAAATCTGGTATTCGTCGAAAATAAAATCTTTTCTAAGAACAGGAAGCAGGGAAATGTTTTTTACCTCATCAAGAAATTCAAGTCGACCCTGAAAAAAATCCTCTTCGGTGAGGACGGATATTGCATTCACTTTCTTCTCTTTATACACAGCCGCAATCGTCTTATGATTAAAGTCCTGTCTGATAAGTCCCTTCGATGGAGACGCTTTCTTGACTTCGGCAATAAGATGTATTTGCCCGGCTGTTCTTTTTATTGCCCGTTCGAAGTCAAAAGGCAGAGGGATATCTTTAAGGGAAGTCTTGAGATGAGCCATTGAGGCAGCCGCTTTTGCGTGAGAAAGACGTTCTTTTTTTCTGGCTATGATTGTGTTTAATATTGACATCCGAAATTTTAAAGGGATTTTGCTTGTTTTAGCAATATATCAGGGCTCATTTGCTATAATGAGCCCTGATATGGACGGCAGAGGTAAAATAGCAAAGGCAGCAGGTATCATGTCTGTCGCGACATTTATCAGCCGGGTCCTTGGCTTTGTAAAGGATATGATCCTTGCTGTTTTTTTCGGCGCTACCGGCCTTTCAGACACCTTCTTCGCGGCCTTCAGAATACCAAATCTATTGAGGGAGCTTTTTGCGGAAGGATCAATGTCTTCTGCCTTTATACCTGTTCTTACCGAATACCGACAGAAGCAGGGAGACGAAGAAGCATCCCGCCTTGTCCGTATAACGTTCACCTTTATTATTATTGTGGTCGGCCTTGTCTGTATTGCAGGTGTTGTTTTTTCCCCTGCGATTGTCGCGGCAATTGCTCCGGGATTTCTCAGTTCACCGGAAAAATTTTCAATGACTGTGCTTCTTACAAGGATCATGTTTCCCTTTCTGTTGTTTATCAGCCTTGCATCTCTGGTCATGGGAGCGCTCAATACAAAGAAGGTCTTTTTTGTTCCTGCATTGGCACCTGCAATGCTGAATGTCACGACAATTGTTGTTGTAATCGCCTTTGCCCCCATAGCAAAGCAGCCGATTCTTGTTGTTGCGGTCGGGATTGCACTGGGGGGATTTGTGCAGTTTGCATTTCAACTGCCCGCTTTTTTCAGAAACGGCTATTCGCTCGGCCTTGATCCGGGGTTTCGCCATCCTGGGCTAAAAAAAATGGCCATTCTTATTCTCCCGGCAACAATGGCGCTTGCCGTAAACCAGATAAACATAATCGTGAGCAATATCCTTGCATCTTACCTGCCGGAGGGAAGTATTACCTATCTCTATTATTCCATGAGGCTTATACAGTTTCCTGTTGGTATCTTCGGTGTGGCCATGGGCATGGCAGTGCTTCCTGCATTATCAGAACATGCGGTGAAGGGCGATTTTGATCGGCTTCGCGAGGACTTTTCTTTTGCGATTCGGCTGCTTTTTTTTATTGCAGTACCCTCCATGGCAGGGCTTATAGCGCTGAGGGAGCCGATCGTAAATCTTCTCTTCCAGAGGGGGCAATTCGATTATGCTGCAACCCGGGGGACCGCAGAAGCCCTACTTTTCTATTCAATCGGTATTTGGTCCATTGTAGGTGTCAGGGTCATAACCGCAACCTTCTATTCCATGCAGGATACGAAAACCCCGGTAAAGATCGCGGCATTTGGCGTTGCGTCAAATCTCCTGCTCAGCATTGTGCTCATGGGTCCGCTCAAGCATTCCGGGCTGGCACTTGCGAATTCGCTTGCTTCGGGGATCAACTTCCTCATTCTATTTTATTTCCTGAAACATAAACTCCATCATATTGACGCGAGAAAGATCGTTAAATCATTCGCCCAGATCGTTTTCTCCTCTGCTATCATGGGATTGGTCGGGTGGTTATTGGTGCGGGGAGAACTCTGGACAAAAAGCGGGTTGTCTGCAGTCAAGGCTGTCTATCTTTCAGGGGCAATGGTCGTATGCATTTTTATTTATGCTGCGGTGAATAGTCTCTTAAGAAATGAAGAACTGCGGTATGTCCGAGAAATAATCATGAAAAAAATGGGTAAGGGGTGATTATGAATATAGAGACGATTGTTGTGGGACCGCTTCAGGTGAATTGCTATGTTGCTTATGATGAAAATAGCCTTGACGCCCTTGTCATCGATGCTGGCGATGAGCCTGACAAAATACTGAGATTTATCAGGAGCAAAAACCTGACTGTCTCACGCATTATCTGCACGCATGCCCATTTTGATCACACGGGTGCCATTGCCGCCCTGAGGGAAAAAACCGGGGCAAAAGTAATGCTCCATGTAGACGACCTCGAGGTCTATTTGAGAGTTGAGTCCCAAGGCGCGATCTGGGGATTTCATGTTGTTCAGCCGCCCCATCCTGACCTGTTTGTCCGGGATGGAGAGGAGATCGTTGCGGGGGGAGTCACGTTGAAAGTTATGCACACCCCTGGCCATAGCCCCGGAGGGATATGTCTTGTTGCCGACGGGATAGTTTTTACGGGAGATACTGTGTTTGCGGGGTCTATAGGCAGAACCGATTTCTACGGTGGCAGTATTGAGGCGTTGAAGGAGTCTTTCAAAAAGGTCCTTTCTCTGCCGCCGGAAACAAAATTATTGCCGGGTCATGGGAACTGGACTACAGTTGAGGATGAATGGCAGCAGAACTTCTTTGTTCATGAACTATAGTCAAATGAAGCAATAAACCGTATCGGTGCCCTATAGTTTTTCTTGATTTTTCAAGGCATTTCCTCTTTTTTTTAAAAACTGTAATATTTTGCTTGCAAAGTTAATTCAATATATTTATAATCAGGGTTCGTCAGTTAAGCCATATTGAATTAATATGGCTTCTGCAGTTGTCCAGAGTACCTTTTAAATCAGTAAACAGGTATTCCGGGCTTCGTGTTCTTTGAAAACTATAGAGCAGGTCACGTTAAGTTTGAGTTTAAGAGAAACCAGTATCAAATGAGAGTTTGATCC
>JACRLO010000040.1 GCA_016235245.1 Nitrospirota bacterium
CGGATGGACAGCATGAACCAATCGGTGATACAATTCGTAACTGTTGCTCATGTTTGGGGCTCCTTTGGTCGTCAGACAACCAAATTATGCCTCAACATGGGCAACCTTGCTACTTCCTTAAATTGGTAAGGGAATCAGTGCCGAAGTAACAAGACTTTCATGCCTACTCTCCAGTTCATTGTTTGCTCGCTCCCGAATCATCGATTTTGATACTAGACCTCTTGCAAAAGTCTGTTAGCATTTGAATTCGAGTTCAAGATTATAGATTGCCGCAATCAGATTGAACCGTAGCCCAAAACGTTTGCGCCGATTACGATAGCGTTCGCTCAAAATGCGGAAAATTTTCAGACGGCGAATGATATTTTCAATCAAAATGCGTTTTCGTGAAAACACCCGATTGCTGGCTTTTTGTTCCTGGGTCAGTGGATGCAGTTTAGTTTTCTTGAATGGGGTCTGACTGTTCCCATGCAATTCCATCAACCCTTGATACCCAGCATCTCCTAACACGCCGATGTGCTGTGAGATTCCGGCACGACTGTCCTTGAATAACTGGAAATCGTGCGTATGTCCCATGCCGAAATCCGTGGCCAGAATTTTTTGCGTGTTCAAATTCGCAATAACTTGGGCTTTCTGGGTATGCCGTTTCTTTTTACCGCTATACGACTGCCGCTGTTTTTTTGGGGGCGTTCAATCGGTTGTTCGGTGGCATCCACCAAGACAACCTCAATAGTTGTATCATTGGGGCGAAGGGCTTTCTTACCGGGCAAATGAAATTGCTGTGATTGGATCAGAACGTTCTCGATTTTCTGAACGGTGCGACAGACCGTTGCCTCACTCACGCCATAGGTTAGTCCGATATGAAACTCGGTGCGGTATTCGCGCCAATACATCAAGGTCAAGAGTAATTGGTCAGCGCGACTCAACTTGGGTGGTCGCCCAAACAAGCGCAGTCCTTTTTCGACCACCTGCAGCATTTGATCGAAGACACGGCGGGAAACGCCTGTAGAACGTTTGAAATCGGTATCTTTCAGTGATTTTACAGTTTCATATTTCATGTGCATATTATCGCACACTTATGCAAGAGGTCTATTAGTGTTTTCAAGCCTGATTTAGGGAAACCCCACGGCTTGGTAGTGCGTACGAGTAGGGTCGTCAACGCACTGAATGTAAGCTTGATTCAATTTTTGTATTTGCGCATCGGTGAGATGGAATCTGCGTTTAGACATGTCCCAACCTTAGGACTTTTACCTGATTTGTCCATAAGGTGTTACTCCTCTGCAAGTACGGAATGCTCATTCACTGAGATATGATGTTTTCAAGCGTTTATGCTTGTCTCCCCAAGAAAACACACCTATCGCCAACGCCATATGCGCTAGACAATAGGTGCTTGGTCAACAATCACAACATTTGTCTTTGCGACGCAACTGGACGATATATGAAACTGGCCACAGGAATAGTTTTTCGACAGCTTCTCCCATGAAGCTCATTTCATTATAACCAGGGGTCAAAGACAAACGAACTCACTATTCTATTTTACCATGTCGCTGGTAAAAAGGCAAAAACCAGGGTATTTTGCACCTAATCATTCTGTGATGAATGGTGAGTAGCATTCGTTCACCAAGATTCCCCATCCTGTAACCGAATCACGCTTGTTATTGTCTAGGGTCATGTCCGAATATGGTGTGCGAATAATTCAGATATGCTATCAAAAATTCTGGCGTAACCATCGACCTTTACTTCCAGTCTATCACCAGGGTCCGCATACCATTGCTTCAGCGCCGCATGTAGTGATTTTTCGTTCCGTACGCCTATAACAATGGTCAGGCGATCAGTCATCTTGACCCAAAGCGAACTTTTCTATCATGGTGCGCTTTCTCAATTCAATTTCTGGGATCCGAGTGCATATCGGCAATCCCTAGTCTAACCGGAAAACTCAATTGCTTGCGCTTGGACTCTCCGGCGATAATTCGAGTTCAAAGTAAACGACGCGACTATGATAGACGCGGTGGCGAAAGACGCTTTCCCAAGTCTCATAGCCATCGGCTTCTACATGCAACAACAAGGGAATGTCTAACGTATTCCCAGGAAGTTGAACCGAAAACTCATTTACATTTCGCACGATTTCATGATCCCCCAATTTCACTGACCGCACTTTCACGGGTGTCCTTCTGACTTTATCAACCACCGTGAAATGAAAAGTGAGGGTCGCGTTTTCTTCGGTTGGGCCCGCTTTTGGTTCGACGGGAAGGCGAATGGTCTCTCCAGCGACAATGCGAATCCGCGTAGGTGCCGGGCTCGCCACAGGATTCGGAGTCGATGAGCCACAGGCGCAAGTGATCAAGAGCATCCCGGCGAGCAAGACAGTTTTATGCAGCATGATTGGATTCCGTCTGCAAGACCTCGCGAACGATCTCCGCGATTCGCTCAAGTTCAGATTCAGCCACCGCCGGCTTGGCAAGCGTAAAGACTTCACCCGCGATGGTCTGAAAAGTGATATGCTCGCGTTGCTCGATCCAGGGTCTTCCAACGATCTGAGCTTTGCAATCCTCGACCGCTAATAGCGCGAATGCATATTGGAATAACTCGCGTGTGGCCGGAGGCTGCTCATCAAGAATCGAAGAGAGCATCCCAAGTTCTGGAGGAATATCACTCGGCATCACTGTCCCCCCTGGGCGTTCGTTTTTTTTCGACGCCTTCATCTGGTGTGACTTGTCAGATTCCTCATTACTGCAAGGAATCAAAGATCAAACTGCAACAGGTTATGGCACCCTCTGCTTTTTCCAATTCGGATACGTCGATGCATCTAACTCCAATGCCTCTTGCTTCTAATCGCTCGCGCGTTCGCGGAAATGATGCGGAGTAGATCAATTGATTTCCGATGAGTAACGTATTCGCTGCCAATGGCTCTTCGTCAGCTACATCAATGAAATCCATTCCTGGGAAATAATTGGTCACAACGAGTCGACGGTTAATGAGCAAAGTGCTGTGTCCCACTTGGGTTACAGCGGACTTGAGGTGTAAGCATTCGCCCACAGGAACTGTTACGATGCGATATCCAAATCGAGCCAGGGTAGCCAAAATCTGGTTAATCCCCGACGCATTGCTGCGGCTAGATGATCCCACTTAGATGGTCTTGCCGATTCTCAGCACATCGCCGCCATCCAATGTGCCGGGTGGTTGGATAAAGATTAACTCGCGATACTCACCCAGTCTCTTGGCTACCGATTCTGTTTCTAGTCTTCGCGATTCCGCCCCTGGTCTGGTAATCAGTGCCACCTCGTCTAGGACTAACGCTGTATCTTCTACGAAAACGGAATCCGGGAGTTCGGGTTCGGCGGAAAGATGAACGATTGAGCATCCCAATGCTTCCAAAGTTTTTTCATACTCGCGATGCTGTGCACGCGCAAGTTCAATATCGATTTCAACGCGTGGCAGGTAGGTCAGTTCACATTGCCCCATCTTGGGGCTTATCGATCGAGTCATGGCGATGAGCATAACAATTCTCTCAAGATCGACGATGGTCGTCTGTCAATAAAACCGGAGTGTTCCCTTCGCCTTATCGATTGACGATCATTCAGTTAATCCACTCTATATAATCGCAACCGTAGATATAGTTGGTGCAACCCCAGAAAGCCCAGGGCTTGCCATTTTTTATTCCGCTTCGCTTGACCAAATCTGCCGTCCTGCAACGCGGACATTTCTTGAAGATGGGAATTCCACTCTCGACTTCGAGCTCGCTGATGAACTTGGATCTATATGAACGGTCCGCAATGAAATAGACCTTTTCTTTGGCTCGCGTCATCGCTACATAGAACAGCCGCCGTTCTTCACCGTTTTCAAATTGGTCGGCTTTACTGAGTAGGAGATTCAAGAGAGGATCGTCGGAAACCTGGGACGGAAAACCATACTTACCGGCATTGCAGTTCAAAAGGATGACAATATCCGCCTCAAGCCCTTTGGATCCATGGACGGTTAAATACTGCGCCATCATCGGTGGACATGCACGGTTTTGCGAGGGTAGGTCGTAGCGGATTTGCCCATTTCCCTTGTTGATCCTGAAAAGACCTTGCGCATTTTTGATCCGGTCGAGGTCAAAGGAATACCGACCCAAAAGTAAGATTTGTTTTTGCGGAAGATCGGGCGTGGTCGCGCTAATCTCATTGAACACCTGCTGCAAGGCCAGGGTATCATCTCGATCCTCTGATTCCGAATAGACGATTTTGTAGGTCGTCGAACTTGATCCTACGTCGGGTTCTTTCAGGGCTTTGACTTCCTGATTCGGATTCTTGAGGATGAAATCGCTGCTCAATTTAATCAGGGGCTCATGAAAGCGATAGGTGGTTTCAATTTTCGATTTAACGGTCCGCCCAAAGAACTTTTCAAACTCTCTAAAGAGGGCAATGTCACTCCCGGTAAAACGGTAGATGGATTGCCAGTCGTCTCCAACACAGAAAAGCTTGCAGTCGGGGTTTTGGGTTTTGAGGGCACGAACCAGTTGATAACGACCAATTGAAATATCTTGAAACTCATCGATGATCACATAACGATATTGCCTGGGATACTTTCCTTCCGTGATATACGAAGCGGCTTGATTGATCATGTCGTTAAAATCAATCTTGTTTTGCTCGGCGAGGTACCGTTGGTAACGCTCATAGATAGGTTCAATGAGGGCAACGACGAGTGCGTTTCGCATTCGTTCAAAAGGATCCGGGGTTTGACCATTGCGCGCGCAAACATCGGCGATGGAATAATTGTTGGATTTTAAAAGCGCAATAAAGGTTTCCAGGAGAGTAAGGAAACTATCAACCTCATCTTGGCCCGATTCAAGGATAATCTTCCAGATTTCCGTTGGCGATTTAGGTTGGAGCAGTAAACCTGCCGCTTGGAGCTTTTGGGCTAGGTTCTGGAAGAGCGCTCCTTCGGTCATCTCGTAGCTGTACGTTTCGATTAAGGTCGTATTGTGCGCGCGGTGTGTATCCCGTGCCCAGTTAATTTTCGCCCAGTATCGCGTTTTCGCATCCCGAAGCGTTTCGCCGGGTCTTGGGAAGAAAGGAGGTACATCGCCGTTGCGCGCAACGCCACAATGTTCAAGATAGACCGTGCGACCGTTCTGAGTAATCGTGAAATCCGGTTTGTATTGACGATGCTCTGCATCCGCTACAGCGTATTCGTAAGGTCGTTCATATTCATAATTCAAATTGTTGAACAAAAGAAAGTTCGCGATCCGACACTCTTCGACGCTCTTGACAATCTCGGTTTGATACGTCTTACGGCTTTTCCCACGGAGTTCCTTGAGCTGATAGGGTCTAAAATTCTGATCTTTGAGATATTGAATATAGTCGCCTTGGTTCCTAAACTCAAACGGAGATCGTGGTCGCTTGAGAAATTCCGTAAAGAACTCGATCACTTGACCGAGGTAACCCGAGTCAGCGATCAATTCATCAAGGAATCGAACCAGCAGCGACTTGAGCTGTCCTTCGGTGGGGTTAAAGATACTGGGAGAATGACCTTCCACTGCCGCGATCACATCGAGTCCGAACTTATGAAAGGTTTTGACTTCGATGCCATCTATCTTGATGCGACCGGCCAAGTCAGACGCGGATTTGTTGGTGAACGAAATCAGGAGAATATCTGGAGGAGCAACGGCGTATCGATCGATGACGTAGCAAACCTTGCCAAGAATCGTGGTGGTCTTGCCAGTACCTGCACCAGCGATGACGAGATTATTATCTTCATCCATAACAATGGCGGTTCGTTGTTGGTGATCCAAACTCTTTCCCGGAATGACCGTGTCGAAAAACTCGCCATACCTCTTAAGTTCCTCATCGAGGAATCTTTTGTTGTACTCGGCGCGAAGTGTCTCGGCTTTCTGATAATCATCCGCAAACGCGCGAACAGTTTCCAAGTCTTGTGGCTGTAGTCTCAAGTTGTCGAGCTTTTGATCTTGGATTTCTTGGAAGACTCTAGCATAGGCATCTTTCCAAACGCTCAATTGATGATTGGAAAAATATCCTGCCTCAAAGTTTGCATGGTGTGAGAATTGCTCGACCGCTTCACGAATGTGATCCCATTCAGCTGTGAGAAAATCTCGTAGCTTCTGATTGGCTTGGTTTATTTCGTTTGCTTGTTTTGCCCGAAGCTCAGATTCCTTTTTGCTGGACTGCTGATGCCAAAAATAAAAAAGAATCCCAGCGACATATAATATCAAAAGAACAAAACCAATGAGCAGAACGATAAGGCCGACGGTAAACATGATAGTGGATCGTGAGTCCTCAAAAGGATGAACTGCTTAAATTAGCCAGAGGGCGGGAATGCTACGCTTTCTCTCTGCAGGAATAGCTGCTAGTTTGAGACACTGCCTGCTGTTCTCGTTCCAGGGCATCATCTAGATACGAACGATTCAAAATGATCGTTTCCTCTTCACGAATATAATGCGCACGGACTGAAATATCGCCGTAGCGTTGAGCGACCGCGTGCTGGTACAAAGCAAGTTGCACGCCGTACTTCTGCAACGCATAGACTCGCGCGTCTTCGTTTTTTGTCTGAACCGATCTGTTTTGAAATCCACAATGAACCCTTGACCATCCATAGATTGCCAGAGCGCATCGAGCGCACCGTGAATAATTCGTCCTTGCCATTGAACAACGAAAGGAACCTCTGTGTTTCCTATGTGGCGTCTTGTTCAGTTTTGCCATCTTCTTTTGTTCTTTCTTCGCGGAGGACATCTCGCGCCAGGTCGATTAAGTGAGCCAACGTCTCCTTGTCCACGTCCGGTTTGACAATGGTAAATATATCGCCGGTTGCCGTCTTGAAAGTTAAATGCTCCCGCAGATCGATCACGCGCCGCTCAATCACCTGCGCTTTGTCATCCTCAAGCAAGAGTAGCGTGAATGCGTACTGGTATATCTCACGCACCCTTGGCGATTGAGCGTCCAGCATGCACGCAAACATTTTCAGGGCTGGCGGCAGATCATTTGATATTTGTGTTTCCATTGAAGCGTTTACTCACCCCATTCGCTGTAATATTGTCCTCGCTGGTAGCGATAATGTAGACGTACCCGAGGTATCACTTTATTGGCTAGAGACGTCAGTTGATACCCAATTAGCACATCGCAGCTAGCAGGTCGGTATTTCATCGTTCGCCACCCCAGGTTGCGACGGTAAAAAAAATCCGGGGCTGACGCCTGAGTACTCTCACCGGTTTTTTCAATTCGACCTCCCAGTTTGTTGTGCCTGGTTGTCGAATCGAAACGTGGCATGTGGCTCCTTCACGGGTCGCTCCATGCCAATGTCACGTTCCACCTGGGATTGTCACAATATCGCCTTGCGGGCATATCGTCCGCTCTGTCTCTGTCGCAACGATTCCCTTGCCCTAGATAAAATGCAGAACCTGGTCTTTCTCGTGAAGGTGGGGGCGCGTGCGCGCGCCCACGCCAAAGCAAACCACCAGGAGTTCCAGCTCTTGGCTGTGTTCGCTTCCTACCTGCATGCGCGTGCGTATGTTCTCTCCGAAGGATGAACCGGTGTCCGGCTTTGCTAATGAGTGACCACGCTGGGAAATTGCAGGATCGGGAGCGTGGGATATCTAAAGTTTGAGTTTGCTCCAAGCATCCTACAGTTTTACCTAGACGTCAGTCGAAGAAGTCGGGTAATGATGTCAGGTTAACAACAATCTCCAGTTGCTGACCCTACCAAAACGCACGGCGGCATACTAACTGTTGTGTAAAAGAAAGGAGCCGAGTATCCTTGGGTAATCGCCAAATTACCTAAAGGAGGATACTCATGGCTCCTGCCCAGCAGGATACCGCAGTTGCACCAATTGGTCAAGAACAGTTTCAAGAATTTATTCGCGCTCAAATGCGCGAAGCGGTGCGGATAGCACTCTGCACCGTGCTCGAAGAAGAAGTGACGGTTTTGATTGGTGCCAATCCCTATGAACGAACCGCCACACGCCGCGATCACCGCAATGGGTATTATGCCCGTGACCTGGACACCAGTGTCGGTCACCTGGAAGATTTATCCGTGCCGCGCACCCGACGCGGACACCAAACACAAGTCTTTGAACGTTACCAACGGCGGCGTGCCGAAGTCGATCAGACCATTAGCGAAATGTTTGTGCGTGGTGTAAGCACCCAGGGTGTCGGCGTGGTGCTGGAACATCTCAATGGCACCCAACCGAGTGCCTCAACCGTCTCGCGGGTCTTTCATTCGCTCGATGAAGAATACACGGCTTGGAAAAAGCGTCCGCTCGCAGAACACTATGCCTATTGCTTTGCTGATGGCACGTACTTCAGTGTGATCTATGAGCAAGAAGGCTACAAAATGCCCATTTTAGCCGTGATTGGTGTGCGTGCCGATGGTCAGCGCGAAGTCCTCGCCTTCAGCGTCGGTGATCGCGAGAACCAGAATGCTTGGGAACAATTGCTCGACGAGCTCAAAACACGCGGCGTGAAAGCGATTGATCTCTGGATCACCGATGGCAACCAGGCGATGTTGAATGCGATTGCCGCTAAGTTTCCAACCACGTCGCGCCAACGCTGCATCAAACACAAAATGGAAAACGTGTTGAGTTATGTACCGCAGAGCCAACGCGAAAAACTGTATCCCGAACTGCGCGCGTTATTCTATCAAGACAGTCGTATCCAAGCCGATCAAGCGGTCGCGGCATTCTGTGCTAAATACGAAGCCAGTTATCCGACCGCTATCGAATGTTTGAAACGTGACTTGGATGCTTGCCTCACATTCTACGCCTTTCCGCGCAAACACTGGCGTACAATTCGGACGACCAATGTCATCGAGCGGTTATTTGAAGAGGTCAAGCGGCGCAGTCACAAAATGGGAGCTGCGTTTCGGAATGAATCGAGTTGCTTGTTAATGTTCTATGCCGTCGTCCGCACTTTGAAATTTCACAACGTCATCATGTCAAACTAGGGCGACCCAGGACTCGGCTCTCTACTTTTACACAGAACTTGACAAACCGCCTATGCCCGTAGTGAAGTCAATCACTTGCCACCAATCATTATGTGGTCGATTAGCCGATATCACTCTTGTCCAAATCCATTATTGCAAATCTGTGTTGACAGCATTCTCAGAAGAATTGTTCTCAGTAATACCTTTGAGTTCGTTCGAAAATGCTGCCCGTAAGTTTTGACTGAAATCATTGAATGCATCAAGCTGCTTGATTCTGGACTCTAGTTCTTCTTTCTTGTCTTGCTGTTCTTTACCCTCATTTTCAGGTTCTGCCTGAACAAGCTGAACAATTATCGATATATCGTCGCCTTCAAATGGTCCAACTGCGTTCTGTAACCATTTAATTGTTTTTTCATCTGTCGCATTCAATGCCGCTTGATAGAAAACATATTCGAGCCAAATGCGCGCTGCCTGGTCGATTCCTCGAGCGATGTCCAACCATTGTTTAATTGCATCAGAGTCCTCGATAGAATTATCTGATTCGGACGGACGAAGGTTTGAAAGAGCGTAGAAATAGGGGTTTGAATTTTCTGGATCAAGTCTAGTGAGAGCACGGAAAATAGGCTCGAAACTTTCAAAGGGACGATGTCCAGTTGGGAGAGAGGATCGGTGTTGCCAAAGCTTTAATATTGTTTCAAAGCAACGTTGTTCTGCTTCCTCTTTATCACCGCCTGTTGAATTTTCAGCGATGGTCATTTGTTCAGCAACATAATGAGCCATCCAACGTGCGAGCGTATCAACGCCTGGATTTAAACCGAGTTCTTCAACCAATGCCTTACCCAAGTTGATAGTACGTTTCCGTATCTCTGAGTTTTCCGTCTGCTGAGAGGATACAGACTTTACAATGCGGTGGTTTGTATCCATTTACATCCTCGTTTCTCTTGTAATATCTTTCCTTAAATCGTCTATTAATTTGTACCTTGAAGATGAGTTCGCAGTCTAGCGTTAAGCAGAGTTTGCTTAACAAACCCAATGATGCACTCAGCCGACTGCCGCGTCTAAGTGGGTCTTCATCCTGATTAGGCTTATTTGTACACCACAGTTCACACACTATGGATGGTATATCTGCATTTGGTAAAAACCATTCTCGCCGATCTAGGTCGACAGATAACCCTAACTGCTTAGCAATTGATTCTCCAACCTGTTCGGGTGGAAAAGCTATTTGGCTTGCGTGTGGATCATATTCATCCAGACGATTATCAGTATGCTGACCCCCAATCCAGCCTCTAAGTACAAAGGGATATGATCCAAACTCCATACTTTCTTCTTGATAATCAGGTAGTTTGAAATCGTTTGGATCTGGGCAGGTGGTCAATGCGTTCAAGAGCGATTGAGAAGCAGACTGTGAAACAAGAGCAGTCGATACGTAAAAGCTTTCTTCACATTCACGATCACCTTCTTCCCATGAACCAGAGATAGTTAACCATGTTTCACCTCCGCGCTCAATTAGAATCGACCCCAGAAAATCTGTGTCTGATATTTCGGAACGCCAATTCTCAGTTTTCTTCTGGTTAACCCAAGCGGGCTTTAATAGAGGTGCTGGGTCACGACGGTCAGCTAACCACCGCCCATCTCTTCGTGTCAGTGAATGTCGATGAAGCCACTCTCCCCACTCATCCGCAACCCAATCATGGCTATGCACAACAGACATATTTTGAAGCAATTTAGCTGCAACAACAAACATTGCATGGTAGGAAAGATAAAAACTGTAGTTATCAGCTCGCGGATAGCCTCCGTGATCATGCCAGGTTTCACGTTCGTTTCGTGAAGAACGCCATAATCCTGAGCGAGGATCACTTTGAATACTTCCATCCGTAGCCACATGCCATTCATTTATTACGACTTCCGTCGCAAGTTCCTCAACTTGCTTGCCAGAAATTCCAAATACGTCTCCAAGTGGCTCAAACCAATAACTATCAAAATCATATCCGTGATAGAATTTCAAATGCGTATCAACCTTTCCGCTTGTATGCCAATGACTTTCAAGTTTGTCTCCATACTTGTCCATCACCTTGATTGGGAGTTGGCTCACACCAACTTTGTGAATCTGTTCAACAATATCTTTACTGTAGGTATTGGGAAAAGTTTTTTCTATATTTAGCGCAATTTCGGCTGCAAATTTCTGAATGAGAACATGAGGCATAGTCGTGAGCGCATGTTGCGAGAAAATAGAACTGTAGCGTCTTAGTATTTGTGGATTATCGATAGATATTCGGGCTAGAGCTATCAGCAAATATTGACGAGCATGGAGATTGTAAAAGGGGAATTTATGGTTTCCAAAAGCGCCTACCGTGTCTTGTTCCATCCACTGTATTAAAGCACCAATTTCGCGCTCGCAACCAATTTCCGCAAGTCTTCGTACACAATGCGCTGCTTGCCAGCGTGTTTCACTTCGAGGTGAACCCAAAGCGGACCAAACGAATCCTGTAAATGCAACACTCAAATCATCTGGGGGATTTAGCCATCCGGCCCAACAACCATCAGCATATTCATCATCAATATGAAATTCAAATCTATTCAAAGCATAATCAAGCAGGTCTGTTGCTTCTTGCCAGGAGATGAGAGTCGTTGCGATTTCCACAAAGCCAAAAAATGTACTTGCATTTGATAAATCGCTACTACCAGACAATCCTCCAAGGATACCTTTTTGGAAGGAGGACCTTACATCGGCTTCTGCCTGAATACTCTCCAAGAAATATTTCCTCGTGTAATAATTTGTAAATTCAGTAGCAAAACGCTCGGCGATCAGCTCGAGGATCTGCGCCCAATTTCGTTTGAAGCTGGCCTTTTGACGCCAATCGGCTGGCATATAGGAAATAGCGTGCTCGATATCAAAGTAATCCGCGTGTTCGGCGACTACAAGTGCTTGTAAAAATTTCAAGGCATCGCCTTCGTTAAGGCGATTGAATACCTCTTGCCAGAAAGCCTTAAAATCCCGAGATTTGGCAGAAGCGGAATCGAAGTGTTTTATCGCCTGGCTTATTCCTGAACTTGTAGTTAGGTCCAGCTCATGGAAAATTTTTCCCCATTCGATTTGCTCTTTTTTATCCTGATGCTCCGAATAAACAATCCTCTGAGATGATTCCTCACCTTCCTTTTCAGGATTTTCAGCGTAGAAGTTAGCAACGGTATCTAGTTCGCTATTCGCGATGGAATATTGTTGAGCGATTCGTTTAAGTTTCTGCCAACTTTGGTTTGTTGTTTCGTGAAGTCTAAGGTCTCGAATAGCTATATTTAGGATATATTCACGACGATATGTGGAGGATTCTCTATCTATACACGAGGATGCAAAGTCATCGAGTCCATATCCTTGGAAGAAAGCTGACAGAGACCAGCCTACAGAAGGAGAAATAAAATTAGAACTCACAATCTCAGCGGCCAAAGCTGGAAGTTGTCGATCAAACCACCCAACATCGCGATCACGCCACCGACTTAAAGCGGCCAAGGCCGAGGCTGGGGATAACCGGGCACAAATCCTGATAGCTCCATCACGATCAAAATATTTTTCACGAGCGACGTTGTCACCTACCAACTCTGCACATCGAATAAAACGATATGCCATCTCTGAAGATATGTGACCACCTTCTGCAATGCGGTTAGCTAATGCTGCAACTGCCTCCCATCGTTGTACAATTTCGTCACCGAATTTTGAGACGGCCTCAATCGCATAGTTGAAATACACAGCTGCATCATCACGACTTATAGGGAGAACTGCACGAGCAAGGTCAATATACAAATCGGCTTTCGCTTCAGGACCTTCATCTGTTGCAGAGACAATTACTTCGTAAGCAGATTGTTCTAGCTGTCTTCTAATTCCTAAGAGATGCGCTAGGCGAAAAGCACTTCTTGCTGCTTTTAAGCGATCTGGTATCCAAATCTTTCCTCCCTCTTTTATGTAGTCTGTAAAGAACCTCTCCACTTCAGCAGTGTCAGCGCTTCTATATAGTGTCAAAATCTGAGTACATATTTGAGATATTTCGTAAGGGATAGTATCGGAGTCTCGCCATCTTTGTGCTCGCGCCTTTTTTGAACGTTGATCGGCATCTTTGATTGTTTCAGATAAGCCATTGATGCCATTAACTAGAATACGAGCTCGGACTATGTACCAAGGCAACAGTCCACCAACTATCTCCTTAAATTCTCGAATCTCTTGATCGTGTCCCTGTTTTTTGTCTTCAATAAATTCCTGGGGAAGTAATTCATCTAGATTGGGTTCGAGATTGCTCGTAAGGACACTTCTGAGTGCTACTGCACGTAAATAAGTATCGCGTTCACTCCGTGGAAAACGGTCGGAGACAGATTGAGAAGCTCTCATCGGAATATAATGCCTAAGTACCCGCAAGATTTCTGATTTAGATAGATTGCTTGCCGCACATGCTTCGATGAATGACACAAGTGCTGAAGCGGTGGTTTCATTGTATGAGTAACGAGGTATCGGGATACGAGTACGACTCGCAGCGAGCAAATCCAAGCAGAGTTGCAAGGCCTCTGCACGAGGAAATTCCGCAACTTCTAATAGTTCATGCGCTATAGCAATCAACAGATATTGATAGCCAAGATAGTGGCTACGATGATCAAATTGTGGAATTTCATTTATTGCAAGAAAATCACCTGCGTCAACAAGCCGTTTGATGAACTGTCTCGCAATACGATATATGACTTCTGGAGGTCGCCAGCGAAGGAGAAACACTACCGTGCTAGGCACTCCATACAGATTATAATGAGCGAATGTCAACTCCACAATGTCTTCATCTTTTAGATCATCTTGGTGAAATTTGTCCTTACTCTTTTTGCGCTCTTCAAAATACAAATAAAGCCAATTGTTTGCCGCCCTCAAATATCCTCTTGCTTCTCCCTTAAAAGCTTCAACAGATGATAGCAATGCTGCTGAATAGACATTTTCTGAACCATCCCAGCCACTGCGCAACATACGTCGGAATGCTAATTCTTGTACTCGTTGTTCGGTTTGCAAAGGAGCAATCAAATCTACATTCTTCGCCAGAAGTTCTAGCTGCCGCTTATCGCCAGCTACTTCTTCTCCAGCACGCAAAGCTAACTTCATAGCGTCAGCATACTGTTTCAAGTTCAATGCAGCTTTGAAAGCAAACTGAAGACGATACACTCGTATGTTGCGTTCGTCGATTGGGTTATCTTTTGGAAGAAGGTCTTCGGAAAGAGCCAACTCAATTAGTTCACTGTACTTTTCGGCCTGTAAAAGCAAAGAAGGCAATGTCTCAGCAACGTAAGCATGCACACGAGCCAATGGCTTGAGACGTGCAACGTAAGAGTCTATTTGTTCTACGGTTGCCGAGAACTTTCGTCGAAACCATGTTTCCGTTGGCTCATCCCTGAACTGCACAGAGGTATCTGAAAGCCAGAGAGGGCGTCCTAAGTCCGCAACGAAGCTTCTCACTGTTGCTTCATCAACTTCGGCGACTGTGGCGAGTACACTTATTGGAATAAACGGAGGCAACGCTGCGAGTCCGAGACAAATTGCATCTATGTGATTCCGAAAATTGACGGGAAGTGTTTCTTTGACTGCCGAAATAGCATGATCAAGTTGTGCCTCAATTTGGTCTTCGACTGTGGTTCCTGCAGGGCCAAGATTAGCCAGTATTTTTTCAACGGTGGAACCTTCAATACTTAGCGCATTGGCCTGCACACGCGGGTTACCGCTAGTCAGACGATGAAATTCTCGTCCATCGTCCTGAGAAGCTTGCGGAAAGTATCCTCTAAGATGGATGAGGGTTTCTTCCTCTGAAAAAGGCTCTAGCAGTAACTGAGGAATTGTACTAGGGGATTGGAGAAGCGGTATTCGCTCAGTTCGGCATAACGCAACAAGTCGGCAACCCTCGGGTAGAGACTCACGCAATAGTTCATGAACAAAACAGGGCTGGCTAAACTCTTTCGCTGCCATTTCTGCATTATCAGCAGCATCAATTAAGATTACTAGAATTGCGTTTTCATTCGTTTTCTTGAGAGACCTAGCAGCCCAACCTAGCCTGACGAGAAAGCTTCTTAAAATCTCATCTTCGAGAGCAGTCGATTGGGCTATCAATGGATCGCATAATCCATGGGATGCTAATTCATTTGCTATCTGGACAAGGGCATCACGATGACGATGTCGCAATTCGCTCCGATTTCGGTATCGCCCCCCACCAAAACAATCATAAACGAGTCCAAATGAGCCTAATGGTAAAGAATCTGATATCTGACGAGCGAAAACAGACTTTCCAACTCCTCCCGCAGCATGAATTATTATCGGTGTGGATGCATTGAGAATGTGATCTAATAGCAACTTATGCTGCTTTCGCGGAATGGTAATTTCTAATTTTTCAAACTCGGGTGGCGCTGGATATAGAGCGTTTTCAGATGTAGCTCCAAAGCGTTTAAGTATCTCCTCACGAACGATTCTTCCATCCGAGTCGGGCAATGCCTTTTCTTGTACGAGAGCAGTTATAGTATCGATCTGAGGATTATCAACAGTTCCAGCGAGTAGTTGTGATATTTCAGCATGGAGTTCATACCGCTGCGCGTTGTAATCACCCTCCCCATCGATGAATTGAAGCAAACCGCAGAATTTACTCAGAACATCACCGCTCAAATTTGTGTATTTCTCAAGAGTGTTCTGAAAACGTGGCTCTGCTTTGCCCCCATTCGCTACTGTAAGTGTGTTTTCTTTGAAACTATTAGCAATTGGTCTGTTGGTAACAATAGAAAAGGATAGTGTTGGTGAGTTCGGACCTTCAGGCTCTTTAGAGAAATGCTCTGAATAACGTTCTGCAAATCCCTTAATTGTATCTTCCAGATCACTTAAGACGAAGGGTTGCTCTTTTCTTATTGTTGTGTGCTTAAGTTGGAAATAATCGATTTTTGGCGGATCGCTTCTTACCGAGTCTGAATATTCAGCAACATCAATTACGTACTCGCCAGCCAGTTCTCGTTCCTTAGAACCAGATCCCTCAATTACAACATAACTCAACAAAGAGTTAGGATAAATCATTCTTAAGCAGCGACGTGCCGCCCATCGATAATGAAAAACGTCGCCAGCTCTTGAATAACTTACGAGATCATTTTCCATAGTTCTCGGTCATCCTAATATTGTGTCAGTTCTTCATGCAAAATCCCGCCCTGGTACGTTTGACGAGAGCGGACGCGGTCTTGCACTCGCTTGCGCCTCGGGTAGTCTTTCACCTAGGCATATGCAAGTTCATTATATCCCGCTTCTCTTAATCAGCAAAAGTCCGATCAAGAGTGATCTGCAGGGTGCATTTCAGTTTGGGGGCGACTTGTAGACCGCATTCCACATTTCATCAAACCGATCACTGAGTAAGGCGGTCCGAATCGGAATTAAATGCTCCGCACCAGGACGACTCCACCGCATACCCGCTCCCGTGAAACGCGCGCGAAGTTGTTTGCAGCCGCTCTCGACCATGCCACTCCCAATCGGGAAACCGTCTTCGCGTAATTCCAAATATTGCATCCGCCGTTGATTCTTTTCAAAGTAACCCGCCTCGGTCTGGAGTTTATCTGCGAGCGTGGGATGAACTTGAGCTAGATCTTTGATCGCCTGCACGACGCGCCAGGTATGACCTTGATACAAGGGATGTTCCATAGATTTGACCCAGCGTCGGGCTTCGGCCGTCCCTTCACCATGAATCAAATGGGCAACCGTGTTGAGATGTTCGGTCGCATGATACCAGTCGACCGCTTGACGACTCGTGTTAAAATGCTCCGGCACAACGCCGGTCCAAATCCACTGCGCGGCGTCAGCGATAATCAGATTGTCAATGACATAGGGAAACTGACGCCGCTCGGCTTCCGCCCAGATAGCTTTCCCGAAGCGCTCGGGACCGCCCAAAACGGCGGTGTAGGTAATGTTCACCGCATGAGCCCGTTCGACCACGCGCTCCGTCTCGGGCTCTTTTTCAGGACGTTGCTCAATATCAAAGATACAGCCGAGTTTAACTTCCGTATAACCTTCTTTACGCAACGGAATCAGCACGCCATCCATGCCGGCCCCCATTTTTTTTGAGAGGGGTACCGCCCCTGCTCCCACGGTGCCGCGTTGGGGCAAGGCTGTTGCCGCCGCCTGGCGCAGGTCTTCCAAGGCTTTGATTTTTGCACCCCAGGTTTGCACGCGCCGCCACACGCTGGTATCGGAAAAGGTGATGCCGCCCAATTGCTTCAGAATCGTTTCGGTGTCTACGGGCGTCAGGCGACCGCACAGCGCCACCGCGAGTTTCGCCACCGATTCGCTACAGGTCCGTTCAAAGATTTCGAGTTGCTGGTCGAGGGGGGAAAAGACCCTGGTCACAGTGCGAGCAGTAGTAGTAACTCCGATTTAGTTTGAGGTCGCTCACTCGCGACGTAATGGTTTTCGTCTTGTCATCTTTGAAATGCATTTCCCGTTCACAGGTCGGACACCGCGGCCCAGGAACCGGATGTGCCGCGGCTTGGGCTTGCAGCGCGGTGTCCGCCAGGGTTTGACCAATCTGACGCCGAAACTCTAGCACGGTCTCTTCAATCTGCGTGAGGTTTGGACGCTCAGTTTTTTCGACCCAGTCCAGAAATTGATCAATCGTCGCTTCGGCTTGAGCTAACAAGTCTGCTTTCAACTCCGCACGGGTCGGTTTAGCAGTGCGAGTTTTCGGAGTGCGTTTCATGGCAATCACCTCTTCAACGGGATGATCCCATTATGCCATCATTCGCCCCCAAACTGAAATGCACCCGA
>JACRLO010000041.1 GCA_016235245.1 Nitrospirota bacterium
CTGGTGGTCGCGCCGCAACTATTATAACGGCCAGACCGGCATCGATACCTTCGGCACCATGCATATCACCACAGATTTTCAGGAGAAGAATATCGTGTATGGCGGCGACAAAGGGCTTGATGCAGCACTCCATGAGTTAAAGGGGCTTTTCCCGCTTGCAAAAGGCATCGGCATACTCTCTGAATGCCCGGTCGGCCTGATCGGTGACGATATCGAAGCAGTGTCCAAGCGGGTGGCCAAGGAATTCAACTATCCGATCGTCCCTGTCCGGTGCGAAGGATTTCGTGGCGTGAGCCAGTCCCTCGGCCATCATATTGCCAACGACACGATCAAGGATTACGTGCTTGGCAAAGGGCAGCTTGATACTTCGACTCCCTACGATGTTGCCCTGATCGGTGACTACAATATCGGCGGCGACGCCTGGGCCTCGCGGAAGATCCTTGAAGAGATGGGCCTTCGCGTCATCTCACAGTATACCGGTGATGCGACGCTCAACGAGATCGCGATCGCGACCAAGGCAAAACTGAACCTGATCCACTGTTACCGGTCGATGAACTACATATGCCGGCATATGGAAGAGGAATACGGCATTCCCTGGATGGAGTTCAATTTCTTCGGGCCGACAAAGACGTATGACAGCATCAGGAAGATAGCAGCCCGGTTCGACGAGAAAATCCAGAAGAATGCGGAAGACGTGATAGCAAAGTACAAGCCGATGATGGATGAGATCGTGGAGCAGTACCGTCCGAAGCTCGAAGGAAAAAAGGTGATGCTCTATGTCGGCGGTCTTCGTCCTCGCCACACCATCGGGGCATATGAGGATCTTGGCATGGAAGTGGTTGCTTCCGGGTACGAGTTCGGCCACAGTGATGATTATAAGCGCACATACCCGGAGCTGAAGGAAGGCGCGGTGATCATGGACGACGCTACCTTATACGAGCTTGAGGAATTCACCCGCAGGCTGAAGCCGGACATGGTCGGCTCGGGTATCAAGGAGAAAAATGAACCCGCAGGCTGAAGCCGGACATGGTCGGCTCGGGTATCAAGGAGAAATACTCGTACCACAAACTCGGCGTGCCGTTCCGTCAGATGCACTCCTGGGATTACTCAGGCCCATACCACGGATTTGACGGGTTCCCGGTCTTTGCGCGGGACATGGACATGACGGTCAACAGCCCCACCTGGGACCTGATAAGGAGGAAGAAATGATACGGATAAAAGACCATAATGAGCTGTTCTGTCAGCCGGATTACCAGGAGCAGTTCGAGCGCAAGAAAGAGTTCGAAAGGCCCTGGCCTGCGGAAAAGATCAAGGAAATCTCTGACTGGACCAGGACCGAAGAATATAAGGAACTGAACTTTAAGCGGGAGAATATCAAGATCAACCCTGCAAAGGCCTGCCAGCCTCTTGGCGCAGTCTTCTGCGCGTCAGGCTTTGACGGCTCCATGCCTTTTGTGCAGGGCGCGCAGGGCTGTGTTGCGTATTTCAGAAGTCATCTGAGCAGACATTTCAAGGAGCCCTTTGCAGCGATCTCGACATCCATGACCGAGGACGCAGCAGTATTCGGCGGCCTCAATAACATGCTCGAAGGTCTGGAGAACACCTATACCCTGTACAAACCGAAGATGATCACGGTATCTACGACCTGTATGGCAGAGGTGATCGGCGACGACCTGAACGCGTACATCAAAACAGCGCGTGAAAAGGGCTCGATCCCCGAGGACCTGCCGGTGCCCTTTGCGCATACACCGAGCTTTGTCGGTTCCCATATTGTCGGATATGACAATATGCTGAGGGGCATTCTGAAGGCCCTTTCTGAGGGCAAGAAAGGCGAATCAAACGGAAAGGTGAATATTATTCCGGGGTTCGATACCTATACAGGCAACTACCATGAGATCAAACGGCTCTTGTCATTGATGGGGATCGAATACACCCTGCTTGCGGATGTGAGTGAGACCTTTGATTCGCCAAACACCGGAGAATACAAGCTCTATCCGGGCGGCACTCCGCTTCCGGACACAATGGATGCGGTGAATGCGATCGGGACGATAGCGCTCCAGAAATACTCAACCGCCAAGACCCTGGATTTTATTCAGAAGGAATGGGGCCAGAAGACTCTGACCCTTTCACCGATCGGCATCAAAAACACCGATGCCTTCTTTGCTGAGCTGAGCAAGCTCACCGGCAAGCCGGTCCCGGCTGCGATCGAAGCAGAGCGCGGAAGAGTAGTGGACGCCATGGTGGACTCGCACCCGTATGTTCACGGCAAACGTTTTGCCCTGGTCGGTGATCCCGATCAACTGTTGGGCATGATCAGTCTTATCATGGAGATGGGAGGCGAGCCGGTGCATGTCGTCTGCACCAATGGTGACAAACATTTCGAGGCAGAGGCGAACGAGCTGCTTGCATCAAGCCCCTTTGGTGTTAACGGCAAGGTATATATTGGCAAGGACATGTGGCATATGCGGTCGCTTCTGTTTACCGAGCCGGTGGATGTCCTGATCGGCAACTCGTATGCGAAGTTTCTGACGCGTGACACAGGGACACCGCTCATAAGAATCGGGTTCCCGCTCTTTGACCGGCATCATCTGCACCGGTATCCGATCATCGGGTATCAGGGAGCACTCAATCTGGTGACCATGCTGGTTAATACCATTCTGGACGAGCTCGACAGGAATACGATCGATACAACGAGTTTTGATGTAATACGGTAGCTAACAAATCTCCCCTTACCCCTCTTTAACAAAGAGGGGCTATTTCTTCCCACTTTGGCAAAGGGGGAATGAGGGGGATTTAAAGAAGGTACTCTCATGATTACTAATATAGACAAACTGACAGAGCATGGCTGCAAAACCGAAAAGAGCGGCAAGATCTGCCGCTCACGCGGCGGCGAGTCCTGCGCTTTTGACGGTGCCATGATCGTGCTTCAGCCCATTGCAGATACGGCCCATCTTGTCCACGGCCCCATCGCCTGCTGCGGAAATTCCTGGGAAGGCAGGGGCACCCGCTCTTCGCAGGGGACCCTGCACCGTATGGGGTTTACTACAGACATGAGTGAACTGGACATTGTGTATGGTTCAGAGAAGAAGCTCAGTGCCGCAATCAGGTCTACCTATGAAAAGGTGAAGCCAAAGGCAATCTTTGTTTATGCAACCTGCGTGAGTGGACTGATTGGCGAAGACATTGCAGCGGTCTGTAAACAGACTGAACAGGAACTCGGCATCAGGGTGCTACCGGTCAGTGCGCCCGGTTTTGTAGGCCCTAAGAATCTCGGCAACCGCATTGCAGGTGAAGTGCTGCTTGAGCATGTTATCGGAACGGGGAGACCGGCCAAAACAACGGAGCATGATATCAACCTGATCGGAGAATATAACATTGCCGGGGACCTCTATCTGATCGAGCCTGTTCTAAAACGGGCAGGAATCAATATATTGTCCAGCATGACAGGGAATGCGACCTTTGAAGAGATCACCTGGGCGCATCGGGCAAAGCTGAATGTGGTCGTATGCAGCAGGGCGCTGATCAATATTGCCAAAGGCATGGAGCAGAAATATGGCATTCCCTACGTTGAGGTCTCGTTCTTCGGCAAAACCGAAATGGCGAAGGCGCTAAGGGCTATCAGCTGTCAGCTGTCAGCCGACAGCCTCCAACTACCAGACAGGATTGAAGAAGTCATTGCAGTTGAGGAGCAGAAGCTGCATGACAGGCTCAGAGCATACGAGCATCTGAGAGGGAAAAAGGCGGTGCTCTATACTGGCGGGGTAAAGAGCTGGTCGTTCATATCAGCACTTATGGACCTCGGCATAGAGATCGTTGCGGTTGGAACCAAGAAGAGCACTGCCGAAGACGAAGAGAAGATGAAGGAGATCCTCGGCAATGATGCTTTGCTCGTTGAAGATGTAACACCGAACAATCTGAAAAAGCTTCTTAAAGAGCGCAGCGCAGATATTCTTGTTGCAGGGGGAAGAAACCAGTATCTTGCGATCAAGGAAGGGTATCCCTTTATCGATGTCAACCAGGAGCGGCATGTGGCCTACGCAGGATATGACGGGCTGGTCAATATTGCAGAGCAGATCAGCAACAGCATCAGGTTTTATAGCAGGCATACAGCATTCAGCGATCAGCGATCAGCTTGCAGACAAGAAAATATATTAAATACAGATGACGGAGAAAAAGCTGAAAGCTTAAAGCTGTCGGCTGAAAACTGTCTTATCAATCCGCTGAAGCATTCGGCGTCGATCGGTGCTGCCATGGCACTTCAGGGCATACATAATGCACTGCCGATCATCCACGGAGCGCAGGGCTGCACCTTCCTTGGCAAGGTGCTTTTGACAAAGCATTTCAGGGAACCGATAGCCCTTGCAGGGACTAAGCTCTTTGCCGAGGATGTAGTGATGGGAAGCGATGAGGCCCTGCTGAAGACGGTCAGAGGCTTCATCGCGAAAAACAGTCCTGATCTGATCGGCGTACTGACATCAGGGCTGACAGAGGTGAAGGGCGATGACATCGCAGCCCTCATAAGGTCCTTTAATGTTGAACGTTCAACGGCAGCTGTCCTGCATATACCGACACCGGACTATGAGGGAGGACTTGAAACAGGGTATGCAAAAGCGGTAGAAGCGCTGACAGGCATTGCTGCTGCTCCCCTCCGTCGTCAGGCTGGCATAAAAGGCCAGGTAAATATTCTTGTTGGATCTCACCTGACCCCTGCTGATTTTCTTGAGCTGCGGGAGATAGTAGAGTCCTTTGGCCTTAGACCTATCATTCTGCCTGACCTCTCCTGTCTTGACGGAAGCAGGCAGGGCATATCGCCGCTTGCATCAGGAGGCACCGGGATACAGGAGATTTCAGCCATGGGCAGTTCTGAGTTTACGTTGGTGATTGGCAAGAGCCTGAAGCCTGCAGCGCAGATCATGAAAGAACGGTTTGAGATCGAGTACAGGATATTCGACAGCCTTGCAGGCCTGAAAGATACAGGCCTGTTCATGGAGACGCTCAGCATGCTCGCGGGAAGATTGGTTCCGCCGAGGTATGAGAGGCAGCGTCGGGTGCTTGCTGACAGCATGAGGGATGCTCATGCCTTTTTCGGCAGTAAGCGGATATGCATTGCTCTTGAACCTGATCATGCGCTTCAGGCATCCCGCTGGGCCAAAGAAATGGGAGCAGACATTCCCCTTGCGGTTGTACCCCAGACCTCTGCTGCGGCAGAACTGATACAGGCAGACAGCATTGTCGTCGGAGACCTTTCCTGCATCGAAGGGGAGTTCGATCTGATCATAGCGAACTCCCATGCCGCAGATACGGCAGCGCGGGTTGGAGCGCCGTTGCTCCAGACAGGCTTCCCTGTGTATAAGGTCTTTGGCAATACCAACAGGGTCACGATCGGATACCGGGGGACACAGTCCCTCATACACGAAGCAGCAACACTATTTGCAAAGGAGGTGCACTGATGAAAGTTGCATTTGCTACAACAGACGGGATAAGCGTAAACGAGCATTTCGGAAGGGCCGGCATGTTTGTCATTTATGAACTCAATAGCAGCGGGCATTCCCTGGTCGAGATACGGAGGTTTTCTGAAGGTATAGATACTGCCGTTGAAGAGACAAAGGGCATGGGCAAGATCCATGACGAACGGGTCGAAAACAAGGTGGACAGGATATCGGATTGTCGTATTATCTACCTGACCGAGATCGGAGGACCTTCCGCAGCGCGTCTTGCCCGGAAGGGCATCATGCCGGTGAAGGTGAAGGAGCCGGTAAGCATCGAGGAGTCCGTGCAGAAACTTTCCGAGACCTTAAAAAATTCACCGCCGCCGTGGCTGAGGAAAGCGATGAACAGCGATTAGCCATCAGCTGTCAGGATTCAGCAAAAACAGACTCACAATTATTGATCTATTTTAACAAACGGCTATCGGCTGAATGCTGATACCAAATAAAAGGAGGAAGTAACCATGAAGATGATCAGAGCATTTATAAGGCCGGAAAAAGAGCAGGAAGTAGTCCAGGCATTAGAGGGGGCAGGCTTTCCGTCACTCACCAAAATGCCGGTCTTCGGCAGGGGAAAACAGAAGGGTTTGCAGGTAGGTCCTATACATTATGACGAACTGCCCAAAATGCTGGTCATGATGGTCGTCAATGACGGAGATGTGGAGAAGGTGGTCAAACTCATGATGGATAAATCCAGAACCGGCTTTGTCGGAGACGGCAAGATATTCATAAGCCCTGTTGAGTCAGCCTACACGGTCCGGACAGGGGAGGCCGTGTTATGAAAGAGATCACCGCAATCATACGAAGGGACAAGCTCCCTGAGACCAAAAAGGTGTTAGAGGAACTCGGTTTCCCCTCGCTTACCATCCAGAGTGTTGACGGCAGGGGGAAGCAGAAGGGAATCGTCTGCAATAATGATCTTGACCCGGACATGCCGGACAGCTTCTGCACATCCGCAAAACTGAAACCGACGCCCGCGACCTATGCCCTTGAGCATGCGCTTCCTACGGTGGCACTTTTTGTTCCCAAAAGGATGCTTACCATGGTGGTGCCGGATGACCTGGTCGGTAAGATCGTGAAGTCACTGATAAAGGTGAGTCAAACCGGTAAGACAGGCGACGGCAAAATCTTTGTTTCACCAATCGAAGAAGCAATTAGAGTCAGGACATCAGAGACCGGCGGAGAGGCAATAGCGTAGCAATTGTAGGGGCAGGTCTCGCGCCTGCCCTTATCGCAAAGGAGGAATACCATGGCAATCATAGGATATACACGGGGCGCCCAGACATGGGTCCCTAAATTCATTGAATCGATAGACGTTAATAAATGCATCGGTTGCGGAAGATGCTACAAGGTATGCGGCAGAGAGGTGCTTGAACTGATCGAAAAGCCCTTTGAGGGTGAGGACGAGTTTGGAGATGACATGGGCAATAAGGTGATGTCTGTCGCAAATCCTCATAACTGCATCGGCTGCGAGGCCTGCGCGCGGACTTGTACAAAACGGTGCCAGTCCCATGTCGAGATTTGATTGTGAAATTGCCCCTTGGCAGAAATCTCAGAATTCGAAGTGATTATAGCCATCGTCTGACCCGTTTGGAATAAGCCTCGAACTCACTGCCGAACAATGAAACAAGTGCACGCTCCTCAGGTTTGATCTGGAACCTGTTCAGGTAAGACACGAAAAGGGGAAGCAAAAGAGCAGCAGCAACGTTTGCCAGATAGATCGCCCATCCGATGAGAACGAAGAGAAGCGACAGATACATGGGATTGCGGGTTATCGAATATACACCGGTAACTACAAGCGTTGTCGTTTTTATCGGTTTATCAGGATGCAGCGTTGTCCTGGCAAGAAGAAAAGAACCTATGCTTATACCGGCAAGCAGGCAGCCCACTGCCGCAATTGCCAATGCAAACGGCATCTTTGCCGGCAGGGAAACCGTGGCCCAGGGGATATAGACCGACGTCAGCCACATGAGTCCCGCAAACGCAAGAAACACGACCGGCGGCGGAAATCTTAGTTCAAGAAAATTGTTTTTATCCATATAACGAAAAACATAATCCTACGGGCAGCAATGTGGTGGGACTTAAAAACAAACAGCGGCCATGCCCGGTCGGTGTTGATGTGCTTGTTCTGCTCTGAATCTTTTTCATTCAGTATTTAATGGTTTGGCATCTGTTTCAATTCTGCGAATTTCGGTGACGTATGGATATCCTAAATAGCCATTTTTCAAGATAAGCTGTTCTTTCACACTGTTTTTTTCTTTAATTATTATCTTTGGCTGAGTCTGATCGAAGCCCTGGTTTATAACCAGCAGGCAAAAGACAATTGGCGTTGAAATAAAAAAAGCAGTAACGACAATCAGGGCGAAGCGCAGCATGAATTTATTTGCCGTCAACCGTAGTTTTTTTGGAAGCCAAAAGGTAAATATCTCATTTCTGGAGCCTGATGCATCCGTATCTGATATGTACAATTTCCTGCTCTTAATATAAAGGATTGTGCCAACAACAATAATTGATAGAGAATAGAAGTCTTTTTCTAATCTGTAAGTTAGAGTCGTCTTCCAAGGCATGAAATAAAGAACCGGCGAAAGGAATGCAAATGGGAATAGTAATTTTAAAATGAATCTCGCAAAAGTATCTTTTCGAGTAGTAGAATTGTTTGCGAAATCATTCAATTTTTCTTTAATCATTTGTTTTATATGTGCAGGACAACTAATATGCCCCGAGGGCTTTTTCTGGTCTCATAAGCGAGATGATAGCATAGCACTCCCTGCTTTTGAAGAAAAAATTTAACTATTAACCCGGCAACTAAATACTGTCATTCACGCAAGCAAAGCGCGTCGGGAATCCTTCTGAAAACAAAGAAAGATTCCGGACAAGCCGGAATGACAAAAGTTGCGGTATTTAAGTGCCGATTTAATAAATCAATGGGGAAATTGTTTGCCTAATGGTATTTCCTGGTATCACGGACTAAAAGCCATGATGGTATAACATGGCAATTGTGTCACTGATGATTTACAAGAGTAAGTATTAGAGGCCGCGCAGGTCGTTATCTTACTTCTGCCCTGTTTGTGCAATAGTAACTACAAATTTGTCGGAATAGCTACATCACTGGCGCAATTTGCTTTTTTAAATAAACGCAATCTCTTAATTTATCAAGGCCTTACAATCTGGCACCTCTATTGCAAATGCATATATGAAATCAAGGAAAGAGAGGTGGATGATCATGGCAGGGATACCGTTATACAAAGGCAGGGACATAAAGAAGACCCATCCGTGCTTTTCGAAGGAGGCCCATCACAAGTTTGGCAGAATCCATCTGCCGGTTGCACCTGCCTGTAATATCCAGTGCCGGTACTGCATCAGGAAATACGACTGTGCTAACGAATCGCGGCCCGGTATCACCAGCCGGGTTTTAAAGTCCTATGAGGCCCTTGAAAGAGTGGAAGCCGTACTCGAACGGAACGATAACCTTACCGTTGTCGGCATAGCAGGACCGGGAGATCCGCTTGCCAATGACGCGACCTTTGAGACCATGGCTGCTATTCACCGTGCGTTTCCTGATCTGACACTCTGCGTCTCTACAAACGGACTCTGCCTGCCTGACAGGATAGAAGACCTTATGCGCGTGGGCGTCAAAAGCATTACCATTACGATCAATGCCCTTACCCATATCGTTGCTGAAAAGGTCTATTCCCGGGCCAGCTACCGGGGCAAAACTCTCCGGGGCAGAGAGGCTGCTGAACAGCTTGTCATTAACCAGCAGAGAGGACTTATCAATGCAATCGACGCCGGGTTTATGGTGAAGGTGAATACGGTCTATATACCGGGGATAAACGATGCCGAAATACCGATGATCGCCTGGTTTGCAGGAATGAAGGGAGCGGACATCCATAACATTATGCCGCTTATTCCGCAGGCAGAGTTTGAGCATCTGCAGAGGCCGTCCAATGATATGATCGCAAAAATGCGGAGTGGGTGTGCCCCCCATATCGAGCAGATGTCCCATTGCAAGCAGTGCCGCGCTGATGCCTGCGGTGTGCTGGGTGAAGACAAAGACATGGAGCTTGAGGTGCTGAATGCACGGATTGGAGAGGAATACTGTGAAATGGTTTGAGCGTTTTATTCTTCTGCTCCTCTTAGGTTTTTTTGCAGTCCTGTTTGTGGAAGAAGCGTCTGCAGGGACAGAGCTCACAGTCTCTGCAGCGCTCAGCCTGAAGGCCCCTTTTGAGGAGATCGGCAGGCTTTATGAAAAGAAGAGCGGTGTCAGGGTCGCTTATAATTTTGGCCCCTCCGGCATGCTGCAGAAGCAGATCGAGAACAGCGCGCCTGTTGATGTATTTGCCTCGGCCTCGCCTAAAGAGATGGACAGCCTTGAGGGCAGCGGCTTTATCATGCCGGCAACACGCTCGAATTTCGCCGGCAATGCCATGGTGCTCATAACAACATCAGATGCGCCGAGACAGCTGTTTTCATTTGCGGACCTCAGAAAAAGGGAGATAACAAGGATCGCCATAGGCAATCCGGCATCGGTACCTGCAGGAAAATACAGCGAGGAGACCCTGAGAAGTCTCGGCCTCTGGGACGCAGTGCAGCCAAAACTGGTCTACGGGGAACAGGTGAAGCAGGTGATGGACTATGTGTCACGCAGGGAGGTAGATGCTGGCATGGTCTTTCTGACCGATGCCATGGGAAGAAGCAAAGAACTGCGTGTTGCTGCCGAGGCCCCTGCTTCAAGTCACAGGCCTGTTGTCTATACCATTGCGGTAATCAGGGGGACAAAAAACAACATGGCAGCGCGGAACTTTATTGCCATGGTCATTTCAAAAGAGGGCAGCGACATCCTGAGAAAATACGGATTTATTGTAAAACCCTGAGAAAGGAGAACGATCATGGACAGCGCAGCGCTATTTTCGCTCAGGCTCTCACTGCAGGTCGCTTTTCTGGCGACAATGCTGATAGTCCTTGTCGGCGTGGCGCTTGCATACCTCCTTGCCATGAAGGACTTCAGGGGCAAAGAACTACTCGACATGCTCTGCACCCTGCCGCTCGTGCTGCCACCGACTGTGACCGGATTTTTTCTCGTGGTCATCTTCGGCAGGAACGGCTTCCTCGGCAGGCAGCTCTATGAACTGACCGGATGGTCGATTATATTTACCTGGCAGGCGGCGGTGCTGGCATCCTTTGTGGTTGCCCTCCCCCTTATGGTCAAGACGGCACGCGCTGCACTCGAATCGGTTGACCGGAACCTGATCAATGCCTCGTACACGCTCGGCCATTCGAAACTCGAAACCGCCCTCCGTGTAATACTGCCGCTCGCAAAGAAAGGCCTCATAGCAGGAGCGGTGCTCTCATTTGCGCGTGCCATGGGAGAGTTCGGAGCGACCCTGATGCTGGCCGGCAACATCCCGGGAAGGACCGACACCATGCCGATAGCGATCTATTCTATGGCAAGCAGCGGGGAATGGTCCCGTTCCGCGGCCATGGTCGCCTTCTTTACCCTGATTTCAGGGTCATTCCTCTATGTCGCGAACCTGTACAGCCGGAGGACGATCTGATGGGCATCTCCTTCACTGCACGCAAAACGTTCAACGGTTTCACCCTTGATGCGTTCTGGGAGATCAACAACGAACTTGCTGTGATCTTCGGATACTCAGGCGCAGGAAAATCGATGACCCTCCAGATGATCGCCGGACTGCTGGAGCCTGACGAAGGGAAAATAGTCCTGGGCGAGACGGTCCTGTTCGATGCAGTGCAAGGTGTGAACACCAGCCCGCAGAAGCGTTCCATAGGGTACGTATTTCAGGACCTGGCGCTCTTTCCGCATATGACCGTGTCAGAGAACATCTGCTATGGAGCGCATGGCATCGATAAAACCGAACAGAAACAGCGCTGCTGCGACCTGCTCCGCATGTTCCGCATAACAGACCTCGAGGACCGCCTGCCTTCGCAGATCTCTGGCGGCCAGAAACAGCGTGTGGCCCTTGCACGCGCATTGATCAGGCGGCCGGACGCACTCCTTCTTGATGAGCCGTTCTCTGCACTCGATATGCCGATACGCTTTGAGCTGCAGGCCATCCTGAAGGAGATCCAGCAGACGTACAAGATACCGGTCCTGCTCATAACGCACGATGCGAATGAGGCCCTTGCCCTGGCAGACCGGATGATCGTCTATGCAGAAGGCCGGGTCATGCAGGCCGGTCCGCCGGAAGAGATAGTTATTTCACCATCATGCGAAGAAGTGTCGACACTCTCACGCTTCAGCGGGAGATCCCGGCCGACAATACCCTGCCTGAGCAGCGAATTCTGTGCAAGCAGATGAAAGGAAGACCATGACCAGGGAGATCTATTTTATTGATGTGACAAACCGCGATGGGGTGCAGACCTCGCGCATTCTGCTGCCCAAACTTGCCAAGACCATGATCAACCTCTATCTTGACGAGATGGGTGTGTTCCAGAGCGAGATCGGCTTTCCTACGCTCAAGCACGAGAGAAACTATATCAATGCCAATCTCGCACTTGCAAAGGCAGGGGCTTTCAAACGCATCAGGCTTCAGGGCTGGTGCAGGGCAATAACGAGCGATGTTGAACTTGCCTTTCAGAACTGTCCTGACCTGCGGCACCTGAACCTCTCGGTCTCGACGTCGGAGATCATGATCAACGGTAAATTCCAGGGCAAGACGACCTGGGAAGATATTGTCGAGTCGATGACCAGTGCTGTCAGACTGGCAAGAGAGCTTGGAGCCGAGACCGTCGGCATCAATGCCGAGGATGCCTCAAGGACCGAACTGCAGAGGCTGATCGATTTCGCGCTTGCCGGCAAAGAGGCAGGCGCAGACCGTATTCGCTATTGCGATACCCTCGGCGCAGACGACCCCATAACCATCCATGAGCGCATCAGGGCTCTGGGTAGTGCAGCGCAATTTCCGATCGAGATGCATTGCCATAACGACCTCGGCATGGCAGAAGCGGTCTCCGTAGCAGGCGCACTCGGGGCTGCAGAGGCAGGTATAGACTGTTATATCAATACGACACTTAACGGATATGGTGAACGCTGCGGCAACTGCGATCTTGTATCTTCAATGCTCGCACTCCAATTTTCCCATGGGCTCAGCAGGAAGTTGCGGTGCGACCGGCATATGGACCTCAAAAAATCCTGGAAGATCGCGAAATACGCCTCGTACGCCTTTGGTCTGCCGATCCCGATCAACCAGCCGGGTGTGGGTGCCAACGCCTTTGCGCACGAGTCAGGGATCCATGCGGACGGAGCCCTGAAAGACCGGCGGAATTATGAGCTGTATGATCCCGAAGATGTCGGCAGGGGCGAGCCTGAGCTGCTCGAGACCGGCCGTGTCATTACGACCGGGGAATACGGCGGCATCAAGGGTTTCAGGCATGTGTATGATAAGCTCGGTATTCACTTTCAGAACGACAGGGAGGCGCGTGCTATCCTCGACCTTGTTCAGTATGCAAACCTTCATAACCAGAAGCAGCTGACTGATGACGAACTGCGTATGGTGGCACGGTACCCTGATGCCGTGCGCATGATACTTACGGTTACTCCCTGAGTCTGTCCCCGGTTTCCCACAGGTTCTTTTCCCCGTGATTTGTCGTCAGTAGTAATAAATAAAGCAGACAATTTTGTAGTAAAGCACAATTTTGTAGTAAGGCTTATTCTAAATTATCGTGAAAAATCAGACAGTTTTAACATGGCATGGTTCTGGCATTATCTCCCTGATATGAATAACGAAGGGACTTCTCTTAAATGCCGGATTGAAGAGCTCGAAAAGGAAGAGATCCTTAAGGCTTTGAAGGAATGCGGATGGGTGATGGCACGGGCGGCCAAGAAGCTGGGCATTACGGAGAGGATGATCGGATATAAAATCAATAAATACAGCCTCAGAACAAAGGAGGTGCGCTGGAGCGAGGGAGCAGCTGAAGAACATGAAGACAATCAGGAGCAGAAAGAACCGCATTAGGCGGTAAATAATAATATTTAGGAGGAGATTATGAAAAAGGTTATTTTCAGTATGTGGGTTACATTGGTTTTTGTATTTGCAATCGTATTCAGCAGTTTCGCAGAGGAGGCCAAGCCTGCTGGTCTGAATGCCGACGAGATCAAGAAGGCTTTGGGCCTCAGCGTCTATCTGCAGGGCGGGTACACGTATAACTTCAGGAACCCTGATTCAGGAGAAAACAGGCTCCGCGTTTTTGATCATGAGGCAAACAGCATTAATCTTGATCTTGCTCAGATCGTCTTTACCAAGGACGCACCCATGAACGGCGTCGGATTCAAACTGAAGCTTTCGGCCGGCGAGACCGCAAAGTGGATACATTCAAGAGGTCTGGGGATCAATGACGGCGATGATCCGTCAAAGAGCGACGCCTTTGACCTGACCGAGGCCTATATTGAGTATCTTGCTCCTGTCGGCAAGGGACTCAAGCTTCGCCTTGGAAAGTATGCCACCTATTTTGGCGCTGAGGTGATCGAGGCAAAGGACAACCCGAACTATTCCCGTTCTCTTCTGTTTAATTATGCCATTCCGTTTACCCATACCGGTCTGATGGCAGGCTATAGTTTTACTGATCAATTGAGCGCAAACCTTCATGTCGTAAACGGCTGGGACAATACCAGCGACAACAACAAGGGCAAGAGTGTAGGTCTTAGCATCGGTTATGCGCCGATGGAGCAGCTCTCGATGTATTTCAATACCATGTATGGGCCTGAGCAGCTTGATAACAACTCCAACAACCGGTTCCTCTTTGACTGGGTGGCGACCATCAAGCCAATGAAGAACCTCAGTCTGATCCTGAATGTTGACTATGCAAAGGAAGATATGGGCCCTCACGTCGATGATGCAAAGTGGTATGGCTATGCAGCGATCGCCAAGTATGACTTCAATGACCGATACAGCATTGCGGTCAGGGGCGAATACTTTAAAGACAGTGACGGCGTAAGGACCGGCATAAAACAGGCCATGAAGGAGATCACGATTACTCCCGAGATACGGTTTGCAAACGGCATCATACTGCGGCCTGAGTACAGACATGACTGGGCTGGAGCGAATACCTTTGACAGTCATCGTGATATCATGAACAAAAAGAGCCAGGATACGATCGCTTTAGCGGTTATGTACTCCTGGTAACATAGAAATAAAGGAGGTTTATCATGAAAAGGTTTATCAGCATTACCATTTTGCTCAGTTACTTACTCTTTGCGGGGTTCGTCTTTGCTGAAGAAGCGAAGCCTGTTGATGCCCCTGCCCCGGCTGCAGTAGCAGCAACGGAGCCGGCATCAGCAACCCCTGCGGCAGCGGCAGTGCCTGCCCCGCCCAAGATCGACACCGGCGACACTGCCTGGATGATCGTGGCAACAGCCTTGGTAATGCTTATGACCATTCCGGGGCTGGCCCTCTTTTACGGAGGTCTTGCAAAACGGAAGGACTCCCTTAATACCATGGCCATGTCCTTTGTAGCGTTCTGCATCGTGAGCGTACTCTGGGTGATCTTTGGTTTCAGTTTCTCTTTTAACGGAGATCTGGGAGGGTTCATCGGCGATGGTGCAAAGGCCTTCCTCAATGGTGTCGGTCCAAACAGCATCAATGATCTGGCAAAGACCATACCGGAATATATCTTTATTGTGTATCAAATGACCTTTGCAGCCATTACCGTCGCTCTTGCAAGCGGTGCGTATATCGAGAGGATGAAGTTCTCGGCCTGGATTCTTTTTTCGGTTTTGTGGTTTGCCCTGGTCTATATCCCGGTTGCGCACTGGGTATGGGGCGGCGGCTTCCTCAGCAAAATGGGAGCTCTTGATTTTGCCGGTGGGACCGTTGTCCATATCAATGCCGGAGCAGCCGCGCTCGTAGGCGCTCTCATCCTTGGGAAGCGTAAGGAGAAGGCACTCCTGCCGGGCAACCTGACACTTGTTGTTACCGGAGCCGGCCTGCTCTGGTTCGGATGGTTCGGGTTCAATGCCGGTTCTGCCCTTGCCGCAAACGGTCTTGCAGGCGCTGCCTTCATCAACACCAACACCGCAGCCGCTGTTGCAGCCCTGGCCTGGATGGTAGTGGAATGGATGCACTCAAAAAAGGCGACCGTGCTCGGTCTGGCCTCTGGAGCGGTAGGCGGACTGGTTGCGATCACGCCTGCAGCAGGCTTTGTGAATATCAGCGGTGCGATCTGTATCGGCCTTGCAGCAGGTATCATTCCTTTCTTTGCAGTGGCATATCTGAAGCCCAAGTTAGGCTATGACGATACACTTGACGCCTTCGGCATTCATGGCATTGGCGGAACCATCGGAGCCATACTGACCGGAGTCTTTGCAGACCCGGCAATCAATGAGGCTGGTAAAGGCCTGTTATACGGCAATCCCGGCCAGCTCTGGACGCAGATCCTGGCTTCTCTGATAACGTTTGCCTATAGCGCAGTTGCGACAGCGATTATCTTCATGGTCATTAAATATACGGTTGGCCTGAGGGTTGATCACGAAGATGAGTTTATCGGTCTTGATGAAAGCCAGCACGGCGAGAAGGCATACAACTTATAAGAAGGGGACTCGGGTTTGGGGGGTAGGAGTTGGTTTTTCGGAAACTGCTGATCCCCAATCCCTGAACCCCAACGACTAACAAACAAGGAGGAATATCATGAAGAAGATAGAAGCGATCATAAAGCCGTTTAAGTTAGATGAAGTTAAGGATGCCCTCAATGCGATCGGTATTCAGGGTATGACCGTCACCGAGGTGAAGGGTTTCGGCAGGCAGAAAGGGCATGTAGAGCTTTACCGCGGCGCTGAATACGACATTTCGTTCATACCCAAGGTGAAGATAGAGGCAGTGGTTTCCGAGGCCATGGTCGAAAAGGCTATCTCAACGATCGCAGAGAAGGCCAAGACAGGCAAGATCGGCGACGGCAAGATATTTGTATCGTCCCTTGAGCAGATCATCAGAATAAGGACCGGCGAAACAGGAGAGACCGCCATCTAAAAAGCAACAAAAGTGTATAGTAGACAAAAATGTAGCTTGGCTATAACACTTTGAAAAAATAGAAAAATCTGGAGATTGCCCTGAGACTTGCTACAAAAATGTAGGAAGTCTCAGGGTTTCTTTGTTAATTTTTCCTTTAAAATCAAGAAGGTCATATCTGGCATACTTTTCGCCTCCTTCCTGTGAACAGTAGTGCACTCATTATTCAGGGAGGTTTTCTGTGAAAAAACAAACACTTATACTACTTGGCATGATAGTAATGATGCTCGTGCCACTGTCCGCTTCTGCAGAAGGCGTCGGCAAGGTCGATTCAGGAGATACCGCATTTGTTCTTCTTTCTGCAGCACTGGTCATGTTGATGACCCCCGGGTTGGCCATGTTTTATGGCGGTATGGTCAGAAAAAAGAACGTTCTCGGCACGCTTATGCACAGTTTTGTGGCCATAGCGCTGGTGAGCGTGCAGTGGATACTTGTAGGCTATAGTCTGTCCTTTGGCCCTGATATCAACGGCCTGATCGGCAGTCTGGATTGGATAGGGCTGAGGGGCGTCGGCGTCGAGCCGAATCCTGATTATGCGGCGACCATACCGCATATGGCATTTATGATCTATCAGGCGATGTTTGCGGTCATTACCCCTGCCCTGATTGCCGGGGCCTTTGCCGAGAGGATGAAGTTCTCGGCGTTTCTGGTTTTTACCCTGCTGTGGTCGACGTTGGTCTACGACCCGGTTGCCCACTGGGTATGGGGAACGGGCGGGTGGCTCAGGAATCTGGGCGCCCTTGATTTCGCAGGCGGTATTGTCGTGCATATCACCTCAGGCATTTCAGCCCTGGCTGCGGCGCTTGTCATAGGGAAAAGAAGAGGCTACTTGAGGGAGGCCATGCCGCCCCATAACCTGCCGATGACAGTTCTCGGTGCAGGCCTGCTCTGGTTTGGCTGGTTCGGATTCAATGCCGGGAGCGCGCTGTCAGCAGGCGGCCTCAGCACCATGGCTTTTGTTGTAACGCATATCGCTGCAGTAACGGCAACGCTGGTATGGGTGGTCATTGAATGGCTCCATAGAGGCAAGCCGACCATGTTCGGTGCCGCAACCGGCTCCATTGCAGGACTTGCGACCATTACCCCTGCATCAGGGTTTGTGGGCCCCATGGGGGCGCTGATGATCGGCGTTGCAGCCGGTTCGATATGCTACCTCTCGCTTTCTCTGAAACCGAAACTCAAATTCGATGATTCTCTTGATGCGTTTGGTGTACATGGTGTTGGCGGCATACTCGGCACTATCGGTGCCGGCCTCTTTGCGCAGAAGGCGATCAATGCAGCAGGCGCTGACGGACTCTTCTTTGGCAATCCACACCAGCTTCTGGTCCAGCTTATGTCGATAGTGGTGGTGGCAGTATTTTCCTTTGTGGCAAGCCTGGTAATACTTAAGGTAATAGACTGGACGATCGGCCTCAGACTCTCTGATGAAGAAGAACTGATGGGTCTTGACCTCAGCCAGCATGAGGAGAATGGCTATCAGATGTAACGACAGTGAAGAGCTTCACGCAGAGAAGAAGATGCTGCAAAAAAGGGGAACGGTAAGTTCCCCTTTTTTTGCGAATACACCTCGTTTCAAACGTTGCCGGCATCAAGCCTGCGCTTTTCCTGCTACCGCATCGCACTGCTGATTATGGCGAAAAATTGAAACATGATATAATCTGCTCCGTAGAATAAATATGAGTATGTGGAGTGTAGAGGATGAGTGTATGTCCATTTTGTGCAATACCGGCGGAAGACGTGCTTGGCGAAAACGAGCATGCTCTTGCCGTCCACGATCGACGGCCTGTGAGCGAGGGGCATACGCTTATCATCACCAAACGCCATGTGGATGACTATTTCAAGCTTTCGATAGAAGAAAAAAATGAAACGCTCTCACTCCTTGAGCGAATGAAGGGTCTTATCGACATGGAACTGAATCCTGATGGATATAATATCGGCATGAATATTGGAGAGGCCGCCGGCCAGCGAATTTTTCATGTACATATCCATCTCATCCCGAGAATGAAGGGAGAAACCGTCAATGGCGAACGCGCTGTAAAGGGAGTCATACGCCACAAAATGAGCTATTGAGGAGCGTCATAACGGCTATGATCAGTCGAAAAATCTGCCGATAGTGAGCAAAGTTCTTTAAAATTCCCTTTTGCCTGCAACAGTTATGAATACGCTGCAGTTTTGATTTGACAAACCGTCGGTATTACCCTATATTCTGAGTATAGTCGCGTATAACCCTTGTCATGAATGATAACGACGGTTGCCGTCCTGATACGCTGAATTTAATCAGGCAGAGAAACGCTGGAAAGAATAAGGAGGAAGGTATGGATAAGATCCTGAGAGTCGATGTGGGAGCAGAAGGTGGTCCAAAGGCAACAACAGTTCCGGTTGGCGACTATGCTGGTCTTGGCGGCAGGGCGATGACCTCTGCGATCGTATCGAAGGAGGTCCCTCCGTTATGCCACCCTCTGGGCGCAGAGAATAAGCTGGTCATAGCCCCCGGTCTCCTGAGCGGTACCGCGAGTGCCATGTCAGGCAGGATCTCTGTCGGCTGCAAGAGCCCGCTTACCGGCGGCATCAAGGAGGCGAACTCCGGTGGACAGGCTGCGCAGGTAATGGCGCGGCTTGGGTATGGCGCGATTGTGCTTGAAGGGAAGCCAAAGGGAGATGATCTGTACAAGGTCTTCATAAATAAGGACGGGGTCAGGATCTCGGCTGACAACAGCCTGAAGATGCTCACCAATTACGACCTTATCGCGAAGATGAAGGCGGAATACGGCGATAAGATATGCTGCATCTCGATCGGGCCTGCCGGTGAGATGAAGATGGGCGCAGCGACTGTTGCGTTTACGGACATGGAATTGAGGCCTACCCGTCATGCGGGCCGTGGTGGCGTCGGCGCTGTTATGGGCGCCAAGAATATCAAGGTCATTGTGCTTGACGATACCGGCATGTCGATGCGGCCGCCGAAGGACCCCGAGAAGTTCAAGGACGCCAACAAGAGGTTCGTCGATGGTCTTAAGAAGCACCCGGTCACCGGGCAGGGCCTTCCTGCGTATGGCACGAACGTGCTTACGAACATCCTGAATGAGGTTGGAGGGTACCCGACATACAACTTTAAACAGGGCCGTTTTGACGGAGCTGCTGCGATCAGCGGCGAGACCCTGGCTGAGACCGAAAAGAAGCGCGGGGCGAACCCGACCCACGGCTGCCACCGCGGCTGTGTTATTCAGTGCTCGGGTACCTATAATGACAAGGACGGTCATTTTCTGACCAAACAGCCGGAGTATGAGACGGTCTGGGCCCACGGCGGCAACTGCGGCATCAACGACATGGACAAGATCGCCATGCTCGACTTCCTTGATGACACCTACGGCATTGATACGATCGAGATGGGCGCGACGATTGCGGTTGCAATGGAAGCAGGGCTTGCGAAGTTCGGCGATGCGGACGCTGCGATCAAGATGGTGCACGAGGTCGGCAAGGGAACAGACCTCGGCAGGATACTCGGCAACGGAGCTGCCCTGACCGGCAAGGCCTTTGGCGTAGAGCGTGTTCCGGTGGTCAAGGGCCAGGCTATGCCGGCGTACGATCCCCGTGCAGTGCAGGGCATCGGCGTCACGTACGCCACGAGCCCTATGGGCGCGGACCACACTGCAGGGTATGCTGTTACTGCAAACGTCCTGAAGGTCGGCGGCGATGTGAACGCACTCAAACCTGAAGGCCAGATCGAGCTCTCCCGGAACCTGCAGATCGCGACCGCGGCGATCGACTCTACGGGCATGTGCCTTTTCATTGCCTTTGCGGTGCTCGATCAGCCCGATACCTTCCAGGCACTGCTCGATCTGCTCAATGCCTTCTACGGACTGAACCTGACCGGCGACGGTGTGACTGATCTGGGCAAAATGGTGCTCAAGATGGAACGGGACTTTAACAAGGCCGCCGGTTTCACCCCGCAGCATGACCGGTTGCCGAGCTATTTCAAAACAGAGAAATTTGCGCCGCATAATGTTACCTTCGAAGTCAAGGACGAGGATCTGGACAAGGTTTTTAACTGGTAGGCTAATCGTGCATTTCAGAGGAGGAGAGGCGTAAGTCTCTCCTCCTTTTTTTGTGGCCCTGCATTGCAGCAGGCAGAAACACTGCAAACCCTTCTGACAGGATTACAGCGTGAGGCGAAAAAATGGTATGAACCCGATTTTTAATCCATATCACTGAAATGCAGACACTTCCCCATCTTGATTTTATTGTGGATAGACCGTTCCTTACGGAATTTTTCCTGCTGCTCCAGCAGGGCGTGGTGATCAGGTGCCGTGCCAACTGCAGCGTAGCCGTGTTTTTGAGGGAAGAGCTGAGGGCAGACGAGGAAACTATAGCAAAGATACAGTCGATCATCCTTGACGGCAAAGCGGTTGATGATATCGAAGCAGCAGTTGTAAAGGACGGTTCAGTCCTCGCCCTTTCGGCTGCCATGCCCGGTCTCGTTGGCGCTACACTGAGGAGGGGCGGTGCCTATTCCTCGTTTCGGAATGCGATTACCTACCATGAAAAAGCTGACGCATGCAGCCTGAAAGAGGGTTGTGTGAGAATAAAGATCTTCAATCTTCTTATGGCAGAAATGGATCCCGGTCTGCTGCAGAGGGGCGTTTTCCTAAAGGCAGAAGATCTTCTGATCTTCATGGCCGGCCTGTCTCAGGATTTCTGGAAGGGCTGCAGACGGACCGAGCTTGACAACACGCCTGTTGATCTCAGAAAACTGAAGGACAGTCTGACAGCAGGCTGCGAGATATTGCTTTCGGTATCTTCGGCTTAGGAAGAAGTTGGTCTGCGGAGCCTATCCGCCCGCTATGGGCGGGAAGAGTGCCAGTTCATCCCCGTCCTTCAGCTGGTGTACTGCAGGTCTGTGCTCCCCATTGACGATCCTGAGCAGGGCGGTCTTCGGAATATTCAGTGAGTCTATTGCATCGTCGATCGTAGCTTTGTCAGGCAATTCAATGATCTGCTCATCAGGGCCGAACTTGCGCAACGATGCGAAAAGCTTGATCTTCACATGCATGTCTTATTATAGCAGACGTGCCCTCATGATTTGAGTTCCCCTGACCTATCCTCTGGCCACTGCAGACAGGCATGCAGCCTGAAAATAGGGCAGGATCGAACATGATCAGCGTCATGGCAGTTTGTGACGGCAATGATAAAATAGAGTCATGACAGCCAACACCTATCCCTCCCGACTTTTTGTCGAGCTTACGACCAGGTGTAATCTGAAATGCGACATGTGCGTGAAGCAGAACGGCGTTGGTGGTATACCTGAAGGCAGCATGACACCGGAGACCTTTGAGGCCCTTGCCCCGGCATTTCCTCATCTTGAGGCCCTTGTGCTGAATGGGATAGGGGAGTCTCTTCTTAATCCGCATCTTGAGACATTTATCCGCAAGGCAAAGGCCCTCATGCCTGAACAGGCGTGGGTCGGGTTTCAGTCGAACGGCATGGCGCTGACCGACCAGCGGGCTGCCTCACTTCTTGACGCAGGGCTCGACCGCATCTGCCTCTCTGTCGATACGATTTCAGATGACAGTTTCCGCACGATCCGGAGCGGCGGGCAGATGAGCGGTATTGTGGCGGCATTTTCGAGTCTGAACAAGGCCAGGGCGCGGGGCAGAGGACGTGACCTCCGCATAGGCATCGAGTTCGTGCTGATGCGCAGCAACCTTACCGAGCTGCCTGAAGTCGTGCGCTGGGCGGGCAGAAACGGTGCCAGCTTTGCCATTGTGACTCACCTCCTCCCGTATCAGAAAGACCTTGTCGCACAGACTGTATACGATACAAATACTGCCGGCGCCATTGCCCTGTTCAAGCACTGGAAAACAGAAGCGCTGCAGGAAGGTCTTGACCTCCGGCACTATTCCGATACGCTTACGAAGGTGGCAAGAACGCCGGAAGAAGAGCGGATCGTTGATCTTGTTGCAAAGATGCGGGGCGACGCAGAGGCGCAGGGCATTACCCTTCACCTGGACCGTCTGCTCAGGCGGGACGAGCAGTGGCTGTCGTCGGTTGAACGGGTCTTTGATGAGGCAAGGCTTGCTGCGCGAGAGACGGGAGTGGAACTGACGCTCCCTGGCATGGCGCCGCGTAATACAAGGAAGTGCGAGTTTGTTGAAGGAAACGGTGCCTTTATCTCCTGGGATGGGGACATCCATCCCTGCTATTTTCTCTGGCACCGGTATGCCTGTTATGTGGGCGGCCTTGCCAAGAAGGTGAAGCCCTGGGTTTTTGGCAATGTCCATGAGCGGGACATCCTTGCGATCTGGAGCGATGCAGCCTCCTGTTCCTTTCGAAAGAACGTGCTTGATTACAAATTCCCCTTCTGCTTTGATTGCGGTTTCGCTCTTTGTGACTATGTGAGCGAGGAGGAATTTGAACAGGACTGCTATCTTGAGTCTGTGCCCTGCGGCGCCTGTCTCTGGTGCACCGGGCTCTTTCATTGTCTCCAATAACCTGCTTGGTCCTTGGGCCAGACCGTGATATGCTGAAGGCAGAAGGCCGGTGTTAAGGAGGTATTCTTCATGACGAACAGCGGAGAGGGAAGAGCAGAACAGGATGGCCACGAGCGTTCCCTTGTAATCTCATTGGAGCCCGAGGCATCGCAAATGACGGCGAGCGGCAACAGGGAGGTCCATTTTGAAAGAGCTATTCTGACGTTCCGCAATGTTTCCGATGCTGAACTGGTAAACGTTGTCCCCCATGCCACTCTCGGCCAGGAAGGCGGCACAATCCAGGATATCTCGGGCGCTCTCCTTCCGTCTGTTCCCGTATCAATCCCTCCGCTGGGGACCGTCAGATGGGACCTGTATGATCTTCTGCTCACTGCCCACCCCGGCGCAGCCAGCAAGTTACATATGTTTGGGTACCGGGCGGCCCTGAACTGGAGGTTCGATCTCGTCTGCCGGGCTGAATACCGCTGTGCGGACTCTGCTGCGTCTGAACAGACATTGGAATCACGATGGACATTGCAATGGACCGTTCCCGATGCTTCCCGCGGAGATGTCACGCTTGCTATCGAAGAGGTGATCATCTGAGCGACTCCCCTGTTTTCCGGTCTGATTAAGCCTTGTGATTATGAATCATTGTGAAGTTCACAATGCATTCATAAAATACTGCTGAAATAGGGGCAAAGGGATATTCTTTGAAAGAAGCAAAGTGAAACGTAACAGATCAAGTGATGTTTAACGAGCAGAAACAAAAAAAGGAGGAACATGGTATGAAGCATCTGAAAATCATAGGCCTGGTAATAGTGATCATATCGATGATAATTCCAGTATCAGCCAGGGCAGAAGGCCTCGGAAACGCCCGTCTCAGTCTTGTGGACGGCGATGTGCAGATCAGGGCTGCGGATTCATCTGAGTGGTTTCCTGCATCCATGAATATGCCCCTGCAGGAAGGTGACAGCCTCTGGGTGCCTGAGGGTGCAAGGGCTGAAGTGCAACTTACAGGCGGCACGCAGGTAAGACTTGATCAGCGGTCTTCACTTGATCTTCTGAACATCCGCAGCGATTCATCTCAATTCTATCTTGCAGAGGGCAGTGCATACGTGAACTTCAGGGGCGGAAGAAGCGGCGGCCTTGTGCAGGTCGACACGCCGGCATCTTCCGTAAGGACGTATGACCGGGCAACGTTTAATATTGATGTGGCAGGCAGCGGCGAGACCAATGTATCGGTATACTCGGGCCTGGTCTATGCGGAGGGCAGAAGCGGCAGCACACGGGTGGCTGCCGGAAACTCCCTTGTGATCAGTGATGATTATGCCGATCTTGCTCCTTTGGGCCGCGCTGATGCGTGGGAACGCTGGAACGCAGAGAGGGACCGCAGGCTCGGGGAGAGAAGACAAAGCTTGCGGTATCTGCCTGGTGAACTCGAAACCTATGCAAGCGACTTTGACGAAAACGGAAGATGGGTCTCGGTGAGGGAATACGGATATGTCTGGACACCAACGGTCCAGGTCTCGGTGGGCTGGTCGCCCTACCGTAACGGGCGCTGGAGCTGGATCGGCAGTGACTATGTCTGGATAGGGTATGAGCCCTGGGGATGGGCACCATATCATTACGGCAGGTGGGATTACGCTGCATCGGTGGGCTGGTTCTGGGTCCCTCCTGCCAGAGGGGATGTATATTGGGGGCCAGGGTATGTCGGCTGGGTAAGCACGCCAACCCTTGTCGCATGGGTGCCTCTTGCTCCCCGTGAGACCTATTATGGATACGGCAACTACGGGCCGCACAGCGTAAACCTTGTTAAGGTGAACATCAATTCCGTTGTAGTGAAAAACAGGTATCGCAATATTCAGGTTAATAATGCTGTGACCGCTCTGCACCGCGACGCCTTTATAAGGGGACGACAGCTCGACAACAAGGTCAGTGGAAACCCGTTTCTGAGCGAGAAGATCCATATCGGGAGGCCTGATATAAAACCCGAGAGGGAATCGAGAATGGCCGTTATCAGGGATATCCCAAGGGCCATGGAACCTCCGATGAAGATAAGGGAAATCAAAGCCAGGGAAATCAGGGAGTCAAGACCGATCATCAGGGAAAAAGATAAATCCCTATTCTCACCTGAGCGGCCGCATAAACAGATGGGAGTGAAGGCGGTCGAGACGCCGAGGGAACGCAACAGAGACGGATCTGCCGAAAGGTCAATTGAAAGGAATAGAACGCTCAAGCCGCTGGACAGACAACCGATCGAGGAGAGAGGAAAGGTCATAACGCCTGCTCAAAAGAGGGGAGCTGACGAAACAGGTGGACGTCAGCCGGAAAGCCTGGGAGTGCCGCGGAAAGAAAAAGAGAGAGCCCCGGTTAATACTGCGCCTGTTGTGCAGCCTTCTCAGAAACTGAAACCGCGTCCGGTCGAACAACCGGAGAAGCCTGCAGAACCGAAACAGCAAATTTTGCCGCCTGATCGTACAAAACAGAGAGATATCAGGAGAACTGACGAAGGCTCCCCTGCACAGCAGCCGTTAAAGCAGAAGGAGAGTGCACCTGTTCAGAACAGGCAGATAAAGCCTGCAGAACCGAAACAGCAAATTTTGCCGCCTGATCGTGCAAAACAGAGAGATATCAGGAGAACTGACGAAGGCTCCCCTGCACAGCAGCCGTTAAAGCAGAAGGAGAGTGCACCTGTTCAGAACAGACAGATAAAGCCTGAGGAACGTCAGAAGAAACTGCAGGAAATACCGTTGAACAGACCGGATAAGCAGCAGGAAAAAAGGGTGCGACAGGATAAGGAAGAGCAGAAGGCCCCTGGAGAAGGCAGCCAGCAGAAGCCTGTTTCGGGTGGAGCTCCGGTCCCCCGGTAGACAACGCTTCAGTGGCATCGGCCTGGGTGACGAAATGGCATATGCTGTCACCCTGGCCGATGCCGTCAAGTTGAAAATGAAGGACTTGTCATTGGTGAGATCGCAGAGAAGGAACGTTATTTAAAGGTAGAGATAAAAAAGGATCCGAACAATACGGTCATCGACAAGGTGATCATCGGCAAACGCACTGGCAGAATCCGGTCGATCTATTAAGATCTATTCATGCAGAAGAAAGTCATAATTCCCCAAGTGACTGTCGTGTGACTCACGTGTTGCGGGAGCCGTTAATCCGGAGAAAAACCATATTTAAATAAACCGTATATGATAAAATCGGTCTGAAATGCAAAGAAGGCGATCCGAGAGAATTCCTCTGAACCTGCCGGCGCAGATTCTCCTGGGAGGAAAAATCTATGACGGTTTTATTATCAATGTCTCTAAAGACGGCATTGGCTCTGCGGTTACATCAGTTGTCGAGGCCCCGGCAGGATTTGTCCCGGTCAACCATGTTGAGCTGCATTTCCAGGATCCATTCGGCAAGAACATCGACCTGGCCTGTGAACTGGCATGGTTTTCCCGCAGTGATTCAGATTCCCGAAAAATAACGATCGGCATGAGGATTATTAATCCACCGCTTATGTACAAGGTGTTCATCAGGACCCTGTTAGATGCCAATCTGCAGAAAAAATCAAAAGAGCAGCTCATCGCCGAACTGTTAGAGGCGCGCAGGAAAATCGGGCTGATGAAAGCGGCAGGACCTAAAGAAAATAGGCCAGATGATATTCTGGTAAAGCGTGAAGATGTTTATCATTCACTGGTCGAATCTACCGAAGATTCCATATACATTGTGGACAGGGAATGCCGGTACCAGTTCATGAACCAGATGCACCTGTCCAGGCTTGGCCTTTCTTCCGATGAATGTCTCGGTCTGCCCTATCGCGATCTTCATTCTGCTGAAGAGTCGGATGAATTTCTCAGGAATATCGAAGCCGTTTTTGCTACCGGCACATCCCTCCGCTATGAGCAGCAGAGCAGCAAGGACGGAAAGTATTTCCTGCGCTCGCTCAGCCCTATCAGGGGGGCGGATAACAGCATAAAAGCGGTGACCGTCATATCGAAGAACATTACTGACCGCAAGCTGGCAGAAGAGCTGTTAATGAATTCCAATCAGGAGCTTGAAAGGCAGGTCAGGGACAGGACCTCAGCTCTTGTCGATCTGAATGAAAGCCTCAACAGGGAGATAGCCGAACGCAGGCAGACGGAAGATGCTCTCAAGAAGTCGTCGGAAGAATGGCGTATTACGTTTGACTCGACAAAAGACATGATGCTTATGCTGGATGAAGCATTCAACGTAATACGGCTGAACAGGGCGACCGCCACATTTCTCGATAGACCCTACCGTAAAATTATTGGCCTCAGTATCTTCGAACTCTTCCCGAATATGGACATAAAGCCTGAACGGCACCCTCTGAGGAAAATGGCGCGGTCAAAAAGGCACGAAGAATCGGAGATCTATTCCAAGGATAAAGGCATATGGGTATTGGCCTCAGCCGACCCAATTGTGGGCAACGATGGAACGATGACGGGCGCGGTCCATATCATACGTGATATTACGGAACAAAAAAATCTGCAGTTGCAGCTGCTCCAGGCGCAGAAGATGGAATCCATCGGTCGCCTTGCCGGCGGCATTGCGCATGATTTCAATAATCTCCTGTCCGCTATTATCGGGTACACAGAATTGACCCTGCTCAAACTCCCTGCAGAAAGTCCGCTGAAGGACCATCTCGTGACCGTAAAGGATGCGGGAGAAAAGGCCGCCGAGCTTACCCATCGGCTGCTTGCCTTCAGCCGTAAGCAGGTGCTTCAGATGCAGGCCGTCAACCTCAGTGCGAGTCTCGAAAGCATGGTGAAGATGATGTCCCGTATGGTCAGGGAGGACATATCTCTTGAACTGCATACGGGACCATCCCTCAACACGATCATGGCTGATCCGGTTCAGATAGAACAGATTGTGATGAACCTGATCGTCAATGCCCGCGATTCCATGCCCAACGGCGGCAAATTGATCATAGAGACCTCAAATGCGTATCTGGACGACGATTTTGTTGTGCGACATGAGAATGTGGAACGCGGCAACTACGTGCTGCTTTCGGTGAGTGACACCGGAATAGGGATGAGCAAAAAGGTGCAGGAGAGGATCTTCGAACCCTTCTTCACTACCAAGGGGATGAGTGAAGGGACAGGACTTGGACTTGCAACGGTCTATGGCATCGTTAAGCAGCACAACGGATATATCTATGTTTACAGCGAGATCGGGAAGGGAACAACGTTCAAGATTTACCTCCCTGTCTCCGGCGAAGAAAGGGCGGCCTTGCCTGAAAAGGCATATGAAGTGCTGGCCGGGGGAAGTGAGGTTGTGCTTGTTGTTGACGATGATCCTTCGATCCGCAAATTGATCAAAGACGTGCTTGAGCCGCTGGGCTACAGGCTTCTGTTTGCCAATGACGGCGATGAGGCACTGCATACGGCGCAACAGGCAACTGAACCGATTGAGGTGCTGCTGACCGATGTTATTATGCCGAACATGAACGGCAGTCAGCTTGCCGATATTTTTCGAAGGGACTATCCTGGCGTTAAGGTCATATTCATGTCCGGATACACGGACGAAACGATTACCCGGCAAGGCGTCCTGACCGAGGGCGATATACTTATCCAGAAGCCTCTGTCACCGACTAAATTAACCAACAGATTGCGCGAGATATTGGATAAAAGAAGTAATTCCTGATTCAGGGAACGTGTTGCTTTGCGTATAAGCAAGAAACGTGATTAGTGCAAGGAGGAGTTTTATGCCATTTGTGAATATCAAGATCACCAAAGACGGTGCAACTCCTGAGAAGAAGGCTGAACTTATCAGAGGCGTTACGAATCTGCTTCGGGACGTCCTGGGGAAGAACCCGGCAACAACAGTTGTGATCATCGATGAACTGGATACGGACAACTGGGGTATTGGCGGGGAGACGGTAAGCATGAGAAGAAAACAGGGAGGATAATTAGGATGGCTGTAAATAATGTTCTGAAAATTATTTTTTGGATTGGCTGTATCACCATGATCTTTTCCCTGACGGCCAGTGCTTCTTATGCCGTGACAACAGGAGAGATAGATGCCGGTGTAAATGCAGCCCTTCACCGATTCAGTCAGCAGGTCAAAGGAGGCCGGGCATTTCAGGAGATAGCAAAAGGAGTGCTTGTGATACCCCATATCACAAAGGCAGCATTCATCCTTGGCGGCCAATACGGAGAGGGTGCGCTGAGGGAGGACGGCAAGACCACTGCATACTACAGCATGGCTGCCGGGTCTTTCGGATTTCAGATAGGGGCAGAAAAATATGACCTCATCATTATTTTTGCCACTGAAGAGGCGCTCAGGAAATTCCGGTTGGGCAAAGGCTGGGAAGCCGGCGTTGACGCAGAAGTAACATTGATTGATACCGGTATCGATCTGCCTGCCAGCACCCTGGTGAGCCAACATCCTGTACTTGGATTTATCATTGACCAGAAGGGGTTCATGGCCGGAGCATCAATAAAAGGTGCAAAGTTCAATATCATAAAACCGGATTAGCGGCAACTGTTTATCATTTTGATCCGGATCCGGCACGCATTGCCGCATTCGATAATCGTGAAGCTGTTCAGGATAAAGCGGCTTCGTCAACAAGCGATGCACCGGCAATATAACGGTCTCCGAGGTCTTTGATCCACATTATAACGCCGTGGCCGTAGCGGCCCATGTTTTTCCTGAATTTAATAACATGTCCCGATCTTAGAGGATAGCGCGTGATAAAGCAGATGCCGTTTTTCGACCTGTTTATCGCCAGCCCCGAAAGATCGACGAACCGCAGTCTGTTGTTGTTGAAGACTGCCACTGTAAATTCCAGTATCTCAGAGCATCCCTTTCTGACATCTCTCTGTTCCAGTCCCATGGAGCCTCCCTATTACCATAGAATAAATTCCGCATCCAGTATACCGGCATCGCCGCAGGACATCCAGTTAAGTTTTTTTCACAAATGACAACGGTTTGAACAGAAGAATATGATGAGACGGGAAAGCCTTTTGAGGGGAATATGGTGCGGGGGAGGGGATTTGAACCCCTACAGGTTGCCCCACTGGATCCTAAGTCCAGCGCGTCTGCCAGTTCCGCCACTCCCGCACTGTTTATTATTCAATAAGTTAGGCATATCCGTAAAGTGAATCAGCGGGTTGAATTTGGCTTGCTGTAACCAAATTGTAACTGTTAGACGCTCTTTGGAGCTTTTCCCCAACAATCGAATTTGTCTTTTTAGGCCTTCCTGTGATGAAGTTTTATTTCAAGCTGCATATCAAGAGCATCTGCCACTTTTTTGATCGTCTCAAGCGTGGCCTTGCTGAATGCGCCGCGTTCGAGTCTTGAAATTACACTCTGCTTAGTCCCGCACCGTCTGGCAAGTTCAGCCTGAGAAACCCCCGACTTTTCGCGGGCCTTTATCATGGCCTTCAATACCTGAAATTCAGGGTCAAGATCATCCCATGCCTTTTTGAAGTCCGGGCTTTTCATCTGATTTGCTATATACTCTTTTAATGTTCTCATGATTTACCTCCGTACCGTTCTATAAAATCTTTCATCCTTTTTTCTGCTTTTTTCAAAAAGCCATGTAAAAGAACAAAGCGCTTCCCGGTAAACGTAAAATATAGAACCCGAATATGTCCAAGGTTGTCCTTTACCCTCAACTCCCTGATCTTGTTCCTGATCTGCCGAGTATAGGGCTCTTCACAAGAACGCACTGTTCGGCAAGAAGAGCTAACAGCCTCACAACTTTCGCCCTGGCAGCTGCGGGAAGATCGTCCAAAAACTCTTTCAGAGGCTCATGGCTGTTTTTGTCTTTATAGAATTCAACTTCCCACTGCATAGGCCATTATAGCATTTAAGTGATCATAATAAAAGGGCAATTCCTGAAAGGTCGGGATCTTGTGAATCAAGCCATCATACCCATGATCATATTGATCAAGAAAAGGAATTTAAATTGCAATTGAGACCTGCAAATAAAAAATCCTTGTTAAGGTATCATGCGTATAATGTCTGACCCTCAGGGCTTCGATCCCTATCATATGAAACAACACACACACTATTGATATCGCACTGTCCTCACTTTTGTTGCGGAAGGGCTAAGGGCTTCCGGGCTAAAGCTCCCGCCTCGTCTCTATTCATAAGTTATTGAAATCACACTTTCGGCCACAGCTCAAGAGTGCAAGGTCAAATGATAAAGAAACCAAACTTGAAATTTAAGAATGGAAAAATAGAAATTACCGCATATGGTAAATAGTTTGTGTCTGCTTGCCTCACTCGTTGATGCCCGTTTAATTCCCTTCCAAGTCAGCAAATTTGAGATATCTCGGTCGATGCACGATACCCCATATAGCAGACAAGTGTGACATTAACAATGCCGGTGTAACTTTGGACTACTGATAACACGCAAGAGGAATCCTGCTAAGGTTATAGTCAGCGTGGAACACGCATAGATAACACAAAAGAACTATAATTTCTACTTCAGCCAACTGCATAGTGATACAATATAAATATCCATGAATCCTAAGATTACTCGTCGGGATTTTCTCAATGGTGCGCTTCTTGGAGCGGGGGTTCTCCTGCTTGAGTTGCCTGCTCCACTGAAACTGTTTGCTCAATCTCTGCCGACCTACGGCTTCGGGGGCATAGGCGATTATGCATATTCCAATGGGAACACTGCTGCTGTAATTAAAGCGTTCATGGCTATAGAAAATGGGGACTACACATCCCTAACCACTGAAGCTATAAATACTGGCGAAACATATGATCTTGTCATTGTCGGTGGAGGTCTGAGCGGTCTGGGGGCTGCGTATGAGTTTAATAAGTTTTCTTCAAAGCAGGCAAAATGCCTTATCCTCGACAACCATCCTATCTTTGGCGGCGCAGCAAAAAGAAATGAATTCATGGTGCAGGGAGAGCGGCTTATTGGACCACAGGCGTCTAACGCCTTTGGCGTTATAGACCGCCCGGGTATTCCAGGTTACGATATTTACCATGAATTGGGCATACCAACAGATTTTACCTATGCTGAGCTACCTTCCGAGTTAAAACCTATGGACTTTGATACCACAAATTTTGGCTACCGGCTCTGGTTCGATTCAAAAAGCATTGGGTACTATTATGCCGGTCAGGAACAGGGCACACCCGGCAAGTGGGTGTCAGACTTCTGGGAGAACAAGCTTGCAGGAACTCCGTATTCGGAAAAGGCCCGGAAAGATTTTCTTCGCTGGCGAAATATATCAGATCGCCAATATGAAGGTGATGACTACGGCCGCTGGCTTGATTCGATGACATACAAGGATTATCTGGAAAAGATTCTGACGCTCGATCCGGAAATAACACGCTATGCTGATCCTGTTCTCGCCAGTGTGGTTGGGCTTGGCTGTGATGTAATCAGCGCCTATACTGCACGTCAGGTATCAATGCCGGGTTTCCCTGAGTTCCGGGGACATGGCTCATTAAAGAACAGCCACTGGCATTCCTTCCCCGGCGGCAATGACGGCTTCTCCCGCTATTTCATTAAAGCCCTCATTCCCGATGCCATTGAAGGCGGCAAAAGCTTTGCAGCTATTCACAACGGACAAGTGCGCTTCCCCGCTCTGGATCGTGAAAGTAACAAGGTGCGTTTAAGGCTTGGCTCCTCTGTAATCCGTGTTGAACAGGAACGCAGCTCTACTCAGGAGAAGAACGTAACTGTTATCTATCAGCGTGATGGAAAGATTTTTCGCCTCAAGACCCGAAGTGTTGTAATGGCATGCGGCAGTCGCCTCTCGCGAAAGGTTGTATCCGGCCTGCCTCTCAGCCATGCTGAAGCCTTCAATCAATTCCACGTCTCTCCCATACTTGTAGCAAATGTAGCCCTTACTAACTGGCGTTTTCTTTACCGATTAGATCTTACTGCCTGTAAATGGCAAGGCGGTTTCGGCTTCGGTTGCAATATTCGTAAGCCGATGTATATAGGAGATTACCACCCGCCGCTGCATCCTGATAAGCCCACAGTGCTTACTTTTTACATTTCCTTTCATCAGCCGGGCCTGCCTATTGAAGAACAGGGAGAAAATGGCAGAAAAAAGCTTTTGGGAACAAGCTTTGCCGAGTTCCAGTCCCTACTAATTGGTCAGATGAAACAGCTTTTTTCAGCAAATGGATTTAATGCGGAAAAAGATATTGCCGGCCTTATTCTGAACCGGTGGACATACAGCTATGTGAATCCGCAGCCCGGCTTTTACTTCGGCAAAGACGGCAAGCCTGCAGCGCGGGATGTCATTCGCAAGGCCTTTGGAAGTATTGCCTTTGCCCATGCTGAACTCAATGGGCATCAGCACTGGGTTGCGGCTGTGGATGAAGGCAGAAGAGCCGCAAGACAGGCCATGGAAGCATAGTTAAAAATATGTTTCTTAACTTTGAGAGTTTTTTGTAAACTAAAGATATGCCGCTTAAGAGATCACTTAGATCAAGATCACCTTTAACTCTCTGTCTTGTATTCGTCCTCAGTATTGTTTTTCTTTCACCGCTTTATCACAGCCACGACCACGACGCCGACTATCATCCGGAAAACGGCGATGATCACGTTTCAATCCATGATGGAGCCAGCCATGAAGAACTATCCGTCGATCCGCTACATAACGACTCACACCTGCATATCAAAAAGGACATCGGCAGAACCGATGATCACCAGCGTTTCACAAGCAGGTCGCTAAAGCCTGATTTATGCACCATAACTGAATTCCTTGTGCTGACTGAAGATCGATCATGCACGTTTAATAAAAAAAACGCACAAACGTTCATATCCCGAAGAAACACTTACGACTGCCTTTCCGGTCTTTCCCCGCCAGTTGCCTGAAGATCAGTAGCGCCTATGTGACCGGCATTACTTGGACCGGCAGAACTGCAACTAAGGAGTCATCATGACAAGAATATTTATGGTATTAAGCTTATGTCTTGTGCTGTTTCCCCTGCAGGGGTTTGCTCTCGAACCTTCGGAGAAATTGCTGTTCGAAAAGAATTCCCTGTACCAATATATTTCCGTCATCGAGGATATTGCCAAGAAAGAGCGGTATGTCCGTAACCAAAAGAGAGAATTTACACAGGGAGGCATTTACGTAAATGCGCCAGATAAACTCCTTCTTGAATTCACACAGATGAGCTTTATCTCTCTTGCCTTTCTGGACAGAGACCCTAAGGACGTCCTTTTTATCGGTCTCGGCGCTGGCGCCATGCCCAAGTATTTCACTATGCACTATCCGGATGTCGTTATCGATATCGCAGAGATTGACCCCGACATGCTGTCTGTGGCTCAGAAGTATTTTTATTTCAAAGAAAACGAGAGGATGAAAGTATATGTAGATGACGGCAGGCTTTTTGCCAAAAGGACAAAGAAGAAATTCGACTGGATCGTTCTCGATGCCTATCAGAATGACTACATTCCTTTTCATCTTACGACACTTGAGTTTCTTAAGGAAGTGAAAAGCAGGTTAAAGGATAACGGCGTAGTCGTTGCCAATATAACCTCTCCTTTCAGAAATAAGTTTTTCGATTCCATGGTTATGACCTATAAGAAGGCATTTCCTCACCTTTACGTTTTCAAAGGAAAGAAGTCGGGCAATTTTATTTTCGTTGCAACATTGAGCAACAACATTAAAAACAAGGACGTAGTCGAAACAAGAGCCCATAAAATTCAATCTGATCGAAAATTTGATATCGACCTTGAGGAGTTAGCATCACGATATGAGACTTCATCTGCCTATGAGTGGGACGGCGCCAAGATCCTTACCGACGACTTTGCGCCGGTAAATCTCTATCAACACCAGAAATCAGCGGCACCGTAAGGAGGCGAGGCATGATTAAATTCGTAGTTTTTATGTGCGGCGCAATCGTAATGTCATTTGAAATTCTGGGCAGCAGGGTGCTTGCCCCGAACTTCGGCAGTTCTGTCTTTGTCTGGGGAAGCCTGATCAGTGTCTTCCTTGCAGGACTCTCTGTCGGTTACTATTTAGGAGGACGACTCGCTGATATCAATCCGTCCTCCCGAAAACTCAGTCTTATACTTATCTCACCGGGCCTGCTCTTGCTGACGTTTCCTCTATACAGCAGTTTAATATCAGACTGGATATTCATGAAAGATCTGGGTGTGAGGATGAGCCCTCTGATAGCCTCTTCTGTCCTCTTTCTGATCCCGTCAGTATTCCTCGGCATCGTGAGCCCGTACTCGACAAAACTGATGATCTGCAGCCTGCATACTTCAGGCAAAACCATCGGAACGCTCTATGCCCTTTCCACGTTCGGAAGTATTATCGGTACTATCATCACTTCTTTTTATCTAATCACTCTGGCTGGCGTCAACGCTCTCATCATAGGGCAGGGAGTTCTGCTTATCTTTTTGGCGATTCCGCTTTACTTCATGAACTTGAGTTGCAATATGGCGCAGGCTGACCGATAAGGGATACCAATCCCAGCAGTGGAAATTAATATTTATCATTAATGGGTGCGACTTTGTGGCCGAAACACGCACCATCAGGTTGTTTGCGAGGTCTCTCATCCCATTCGTAATGTTCATATGGTTTAGTCCGTCTGAAACTGAGGGATGGTAGGTGTAACAAACTAATAATTATGGTGCGTTTTAACTCCGGTAAGATGGTATCTACCGATATCGCTTTTGGGGCAGGTTTCGATATCAACTACAACTTTCGTTGCGGGAGGGCTAAGGGCTTCCGCCTTGTCTCCATTCATAAATTAATGAAATCACACTTTCGGCCACAGCTCAAGAGTGCAAGAATCGTCTTTACAACATTTGCAAACGCTTTTCTTACTTCTTCCATTTGTCAATGTAGCTGCTAAATCTTGTTAAAAAGGGAGGACTTATCTTCATGTTCGATGACTTGATTTCATGGCTTCCTTGTTACAAACTGCCCCGCGATAGGGGAAGTGCGCTTTTCAAATAAAGTATCTTTACTGAATAGGTCGGCTTGTATAAAATACCATCACAAAGTTTGGATATTTAAAATCGATGGATAAAGCCGAATCTAAAATAATGGCCGAAGTTGCCGCCGGAAATCTTTCGGCGTTCCGCGAGATTGTCGAATGCTACCAGAATAGCTTGCTTAATTATGCCTATAGATATACCGGTGACAAGGGTGCAGCAGAGGACATTGCTCAAGAGGTTTTTCTGAGGGTTTTCAAAACAGCAAAGGATTACCAGCCTCTTGCGTCTTTCAAAACGTGGCTTTTTAAGATTGCGACCAATCTCTGCCTCAATGAACTGAGGGATAACAGGTTACATAGAAATACCATAGACATCTTTGAGCTGAATGAAGCTGGCTTTGTTGCTCTTGCTTCGGACCGCTTCTCACTGGAAAAGCAAACTGAAGACCGCCAGTTAAGCACGATCCTGATGAAAGCGCTCAATAGTCTTCCGGAAAAACAGAAAGTCGCCCTGCTTCTGCACAAGTACGATGGCTTTAGCTATGTCGAAATAAGCCGCATGATGATCTGTTCAGTTTCCGCCGTCGAATCCCTCATACACAGGGCACGGAAGGGGCTCAAAAAGCAAATGTCCCCCTATCTCTGATTTTTTTGTTTCGTCCCGCAAGTTTTTCCCCTTATTAGTGTTTAAGTAGTTATGAGGGCCTGCAAGGAAGTTCAGGAAAAGTTGTCTGCATTCATAGATAATGAACTGCCGCCCCCGGAGCACAGCCTGATCGAAAGGCATCTGACGCAGTGTCAATTCTGCACTCAGGAGGAAAAGTCACTTCGGAAAATCAATGACTTATTGGATTCAATACCCGACGAGAGCCCGGTTCCGACATTCGCTTCAACGGCTGTCCAGCGGGCTGCGGCATGGAAACGGTGTGATTATGTAAAAGAATATCTTTACATGTATGCTGTTGCTTTCGTATCTCTTTTATTCAAGGCGGAATACTACGCAACTACAAAGGGACGCTATCCAGCTTACCGCCATCTGCGCAACTTCGATGATTTTCCGCCCGAGTCGCTTTCAGGTATCTACATTGGCCTTATTCGGGAAGTGTCCAATTGAAGGACCTTCTTATATTATTCCTTTCAGTTATTATCATTGTCTTTCTTGTAAATAAAGTGAGGACAACCCGCCGTAAACCGATCAGGGGTTATCTTGACCTGATTGAGCTCACCGAGGATCAAAAACAGAAGGTAGAAGAGATAAGAAAGAGCTTCCTGCCTGAGGTTGCAGGAGTCAGGCAAGCTCTTCGTCAAAAAAGGCTCGAACTGAGTGATCTGCTCTTTGCTGAACATCCCGCCATGCAGGAAATCGATTCCAAAAGCAGGGAGATATCAAGTCTTCAGACTGAACTGGAAAGAAAAGTCATTGACCACATACTTGAAGAAAAGGAACTCCTTTCCTCTAAACAGAAAGAACAGTTCTATAAAGTAATACGGAGCGAATTTGAAGGAGGTGGATTAGGAGTTCACGGAGAAAAAGCCCCCAGGGGAAAATAACTATTTCACAAAGGAGGAAACGATGAGAAAGACAGCAGTGTTATTCGCAGCGCTTCTATTGGCGTTGTTTATCAGCAACATAGTTCACGCATCAGAGAGGGTGGCCTTTGTGTCCAGTGAGGGCGAGAATAGTGTCACCGTGATAGATCTGAACACAGAAAAGGTGATAAAAACCCTGCCTGTCGGATTAGTGCCCCATGCGATGGCAGCAACTCCAGACGGCCGTATTTATGTAAACAATCGGGGCAGTAAGAACGTCACGGTAATTAAGGCTGACGATTGGACTGTGGTTAAGACTATCGACCTGCCCGCGACTTCTTTCCAACTCGCCATATCACCCGACGGAAAGACACTGGCTGTTGCCTACAAAGACGCGCTGAAGTTGTCACTTATCGACACGGCAAGCGATACGATCACCAAGACGGTTGATCTCGGCGAAGTGAAGGGCGAGTTTAAGGCCCCGATGGTGAAGCATCCGTATTGGAGTCCTGACGGAAAGTTCATTTATGCTCCTGATTCGGTGAACGGCAACATCGTCAAGGTCAATGTTGCCAAGGGCAGCATCGACAAATTGATCACGCTTCCGGGTGGCAGCCATTACCTGCATTCTTCACCTGACGGTAAGGTGCTCTATTCTGTAAACGAGAAGACCAAGACCGGTACCAGCCTGACCCTTATCGATGTCGGGACAGATACTATTATCAAGGACATTCCTTTCCCGTTAGCTGAAGGCGAAAAAGGTCCTGGACACCATGGTGCTTTCAGCCCTGATAACCGTTATTTCTTCTTCTGTAATGAGGGCGGGTCTCATATCGCAGTCCTTGATACGGCAAAGAGGGAGTGGATCAAGACGATCAAGTCCGGCAATGGTCCAGGGCATCCGTCGATCTCCCGCGATGGGAAGTATTTCTTTATTGTGCACCACAATGACGGTGTAATTTCCGTGGTGGATATCGCAAAGCAGGAGAACATCAAGGATATCCGAATCGGCAATGGAACCAAGCAGGCGCATGCCTCCTATTTCACGCCTGACGGCAAGTTCTTCTACGCGGTGGCTTCAGATGATAAGACAATGGCAAAGATCGATGTTGCCAAGATGGAGGTTGTCTCAACAATTGCTGTGCCCGCAAAGGTTATGTTCTTCGGTATCAAAGAGGGCAAGGAGTTTCCGAGCACCGAATAGCTCATAACCAATTATAGTTTGAACAAAATATGTCTTCAGGAAGGGGGCTTTTATGGATAAAAGCGAAGGATCTCATATACTTCGATTCGACCGGGTAGAGTTAGCCGGTTCACTCGGTGATCTTGGAACGCTGCTGCCAATTGTAGTGGCAATGATCCTGATCAATAAGCTAAGTCCTTCTGCGGTGTTTCTTTCCTTTGGCGTGTTTTATCTCATCGCGGGAGTTTACTACCGACTTCCGGTGCCGGTTCAGCCTCTGAAAGCTGTGGGTGCCATCGCTATTGCCTCTCCCGCGTTGATTACAGAGTCTGTAATAGGCGCATCGGGCATTATATTCGGCGTTATTCTGCTGCTGCTGGCGTTTTCCGGCACTGTAGATAAGATTGCAAAACTGTTTACTCAGCCCGTTGTCAGAGGAATTCAGCTTGCGCTTGGCCTCGTCTTCCTGAGAAAAGGGGTGGAGTTGATCGTTGGAAAGAATCTGTTTCTTAGCGGTGTGGCTGGCACATATGCTGAATACAACATAAACCTCATTATTGGGATAGCTGTCTTTCTTCTGGTGCTGGCCCTTCTCGACAACAAGAAACTGCCTGCCGCCATCGCTGCCGTTGTTGCCGGCATTGTCGCCGGGCTATTACTTGGTGGATTTGATAGCCTTAGGTTTTCGATAGGTCCTACCGAAATGCATTTCATTTCCCCATCTCTGAAGGATTATTGGACAGCCTTCATAATGCTCATATTGCCTCAGATGCCGTTGACTATAGGCAATGCCTGTGTGGGCACCGCCGATACGTGCTACTCTCTCTTCCCGAAGAGTCACATGCTTTCCAAAACAAAGGCTGGCAAGTTCGCCTTGACCATGGGCATAGTCAACTTCCCTACCGGTTTCTTGGGCGCTGTACCGATGTGCCACGGAACTGGGGGGCTTGCTGCTCATTACCGTTTTGGGGCAAGAACAGGCGGGGCTCCCATTATGATTGGCGCTCTTCTTGTCGTCATGGCACTGGCCTTCGGGGAGTTCGGGTTTACCCTGCTCGCTATGATCCCTAACTCGGTGCTCGGGGTACTGCTCATCTTTGCTGGTCTGGAACTCTGCCCATTGATACGCAGCCTCAAGGAAAATGAGGAGTTCTTCGTAGCCCTTCTCATCGCCGGTATTGCACTTTCAGTGACCAATATGTCATGGGCCTTTGTAATAGGAATAGCCGCTGATCTGTTTATCCGGAAAATGAAAATCAAGATCTAGCTCCAGCATTAATAACAAAGACTGAAGCCAAAACAGATGGATTCAATATTACATAGTTTTAAAAAATCGCTTTTGCTTATCTTAAATCTATGGTCATTCATATTTTATTCACATGTATAGGTAAAATACTTATATGTTGATACGTGTTTTGATTCTTGTACTCTCAATCGCAATTGGCATACAAAATACCTGTCCCCAGGGCTGGGCCGCAAAAACAGCTTTTGTTACTTGTGGCTCGGCCAAACAGTCAGCCCACTGCCCTATGCATGAGCAGAAAGAGTCGAAACAGGATGGGCAGGATGATGGCAAAAAAGGCATTTCGATTGTGAAGCAGGCATTTGTGATTCATATAGGCAGCCAGGACAATGCCTTTCAGATGCTTGAATATGAGACTGATACCCAGCCTATTGCTTCATTGTCTCTGACGGAAATATTTTCAGAGCCTCTATTTAAACCTCCTATTCCCTCCAATTTCGCGTAAAGGACTGCTTTTCTCCCGTTGCCGTGATATGATCGGGCCAGGGGGCGTTACGCTCACCTGAATCTGTCTGCATCACGAGCAACAAACAACTTATGCGTTAATCAAATGGAGGTTTTATGAATAAGACAAAGGCGCTCGGAAATAGCGCAATAGTGTTGTATTTTATTATCGGACTTGAGATCATGATTATGATAAGCCCTTTTGCCGGATTCTTTTACTCGGTATTCAACCCGTTTCTTTTGGCAATCGCTAAATACCCTTCAACAAAATGGCTCAGTTCTTTCTTTCTGCCCCATATGGTGGTACCACCCGACGACTTTCTGAAGTTCGTTCGAGTTATGGGATCTGTATTGTTTGTGCTCGGCATGGGTATCTTCTTTATCTGCGCATTTCAGGTCTATGCAAATAAGTTCCTGAAAAGAGGCACAGCCTTAAAGGGACTTTACTCGGTTATCAGGCATCCGCAGTATGTTGGCCTCGGCATTGCCGGTATCGGGCTTTCGATTCTCTGGCCGAGGTTTCTTGTGCCAATGCTCTGGCTTGTAATGATACTACTTTACTACTTCCTTTCGAAGGATGAAGAAAGAAGAATGCTGAAGCAGTATCCCGACACCTACAGGGCATACATGGATAAGACCGGTATGTTCCTGCCTAAGCAGATTGAAAAGATATTACTGCCGAACAGTGCGGCTGGCAAATTTGCAGTCTTCGTGCTGATAGTCGTCTTCACCGTAGGCGGGGCCTTTTTCTTAAGGGACTACACGGTAAAACATCTTCCAATCTGGTCAGGTTCCAATGTTGCAGTGCTCGGGATTTCCGATACTGACATGCCGATGATGAATCACAGAATGCCGGATATTCTCAACATGGATGAGGTCAAGAACAGACTGAAAGATGATGATCATTATCTGGTCTATTTTCTGCCTGCCAACTACATCATGCAAGGCCTTATTGCCGATACAGGCGGGGACTGGAAGCTATATAAGCAGCATCATACTGTCAGCATGATTACTGACTGGATATTTCATCCTTTCAGACATCTTACAGAGGGCCACCATGCCATGCACGGAGCCTCAGACCATGCCGGCCATGACATGGGTTCTGGTATTGCGCGAAGACTTGTTTTCCTGAAGATCGAGGCCGTGACTGTGGATCAGCCCTATGACCTGCTGTCAATCAATGCGAAGAGGACTCCGCTGTTCATGGTAGATGTCGAGATCCACGGGCTAAGTCTACTTGAGTTGAAGGACCTCCCGAGAGATACAGGATGGGGAACTGTTCCGACACCTGTGTTTTAAGAATAAAAAGTAAAGTATGCAAGGCTCCTGCCCCAACTTTGGTGCAGGAGCCATAAAATTAACTATCCTCTTGCGGAGCAAGAAAACTTACTATTGAGCTTAGATTTCTCAGACACGGCGTTTGTTTCTGCTTCAAGTGTGGAGAGAGTTTCGGTTTCTTGAGGTTGAGCAGAGAAGTGAAGAGTATCGTTTACAAAAACTGTAAACACAATTAGTGTTCAGGACAGCTCAAGAGTGCAAGAATTGTCTCTACAACATTTGTAAACGCTTTTCTCAGCTACTCCCTGTACTCAACGCTAAGACCTTCTCTTAGAAACTGCTCAATTCTCCTGCAATTAAACGCGTTTTAGAAAACCGCTCCGCCTATTTTCAGCTCAATTCAAATAGAGTCTTCTACAAGCACGATCATTCCAAGATCGTTTTATAATATAATTATGCAAGAAACAAGAAATGGGGAAATGATGATAAAGATAAAGCTGGGCTATGTGATAGTCATCATCTTCATGGTGGCTTTTGCCAGCAGGCTCGATGCGGCTGATGCAATAAATGGATTCACTCAGCAGACCCTTGATGGAAAGACTATCAGATCCGAAGTGTTGAAGGGATTGCCAATGGTGATTAACATCGGCTCACACTGGTGACCACAGTGCAAGCTGGAGGCTCCAGCTCTTCAGAAGGCTTATCTGACCTACGGGAAAAAAGGCGTGTTTTTTCTGGGCATCTTTGCAATGAGCAGCGATGATGAAATCAGGACTTTTACGGAAACCTATAAAATGACTTTCCCCGTTGGGAGAGAAAACGGAATAGCTGAAAAGCTAAAAGTCAGGGGAATACCAGCGACAATATTTGTTGCTAAAGATGGGAGTATTATCAAACGGCATATTGGGAGTATCACCTATGAGGAACTATCCACCAATATTGAGGCTATATTGAAATGATAAGACGCTTTATGAAGGAATTAAGATGAAAGAAGCATTGTTTAAGGGCGGTGCGATAACATCAGCTTTAGCTTATTTGTTCTGTTGACAGCTTCCACTGGTACTGGCCAGTTTCGGTCTAGGCAGCTTTACTTTTGCAGTATGGATGTTGAAGTACAGATGGATATTTATGGTGATAACTTTTATTTTTCTTGGTTTCGCCTTTTACATGACCTATAGAGGCAAAAAGAAAGCAAGTACATTGCATATAAGTATGCTCTTTGGAACAACTGCACTGTGCATGGGAATGGTAATATTTACGCTGTTTTACAGGTAGGAGGTTTAGCATGACTGACAAGATGAAAGAAAATCACAACTCCCCTTGTTGACCATCTGCCTTAGATGCTGGCAAGCATCATACTGATTCAATAACTCAGAAACAGTCTGGAGAGACAGAGCACTGCATGGTCTGTGGCTCGACTCTGGAATATCTTGAACAAGCCCAAAGTCTCTCCTGCACTTACTGTAAAAAAACAGAACTTGGGCATGTCAGATGCCCCAATGGTCATTATATCTGTGACACGTGCCATAACAAAGGGGCTATGAAGACCATTGAAGATATAGCCTACAGCACAACGTCAAAAGACCCCATTGAGATATCAGAGCTAATGATGAGCTATCCAGAATTAACCATGCTCGGTTGTCAACATGCCTATATTGCGGGTGGGGCATTAATGGCAGCACTGAAGAATGAAGGCTCAAAAGGAGTATCCAATACTGAGATTACTGAGGTTTTTAGTCGAACGGGGAAACAGGCTCATGGTGGCTACTGCGGTCTTACAGGTGTTTGCGGAATTGCTCCCGCAATAGGTGCCTGCTTTGCAGTGCTGACAGGCTCAAAATGTGGCAAGGATGAAGAGCAGAGAATTACTATGGAGGCGGTAACAAAGGTTACAAAGGCAATCACTGACCTGACAGGTCCAAGTTGTTGTAAGGCTTATGTCAGGACATCCCTGCTAACCGCAGTAGAGATTCTAAAGGAAAGATTTGCTGTTGCTATCCCCATTAAGGATATTGCCATTAAGTGTAAACACAGTGAGAAACATCCTCATGGGTGTCGAGAAACTAAATGTCCTTTTTTTGAAATACAGGAGGGAGTGAAAACCATGTCATCAAAATCGATGGACAAATATGATGAGTTCTTTTCCATGACATACCAGCAAGGCGCCATGGATGTAAAGACAAAGCATCTTGTAGCACTTGGAGCTTCATTGGGGGGTGGATGTCAGCCCTGAACTGAATACTGTCTTGCCGTGGCAAGACAACAGGGGGCAACCGATTCGGAAATAGATGAGGTAATAACAATAGCTATGACCATTGGAGCACATAAAATCCGACTTATGGCTGAAAAAGGGCAGTTACCTATCGGCAAAACTGATGAGTCAAATTCACCCAAAGCTGAAGAAAGCACGGGCTCTACCTGAACACCTAAGTAATGTCCAGTTAGGACGACAAGTGAGGAATATAATCGGTAATCTTGCTCGTGGTGAAAGTTCTACTCTGCTGAGTTGTAGGTGTAACAGACCAATAATTATGGTGCGTTAAACTCCGGTAAGATGGTATCAACCGATATCGCCTTCGGGGCGGTTTTCGATATCAGCTACAAAGGGGGCTAACAGCCCTTTTCCTTTTGGTGGTCAGTGTGATCCTACTGAAGGCAATTTGAGTTTATAACGATAATATAGCGGTATCGGCATAAAAGATTTGCTCCGCTATGCCAATAAGATAATATAAATTTTCGTTACTTTTTCCTCATTTCTTTGCTATCTCGTTGTCACAAGCAAGAACAGAATTATTGAGAGCAAAGTCATCTATTCGGTTGATGTTGTCTTCGATTTTGATGGATTTGTAAGCTCCGAAATAAAGCTCGCCGAGAGCAATGGAAGGCACAAATATTTCTTCAGCTTTTACGATACGTGCATGAATTTGAGGGTCTTTCGCAAAAAGAGCGATAATAATATTTGTATCAAGCAGATATCTACCTTCTCACAACCTTCTTCTATTGCGGCAGACATTAATTTCAGGTCTTCAGCGGGTATTGCCCCTTCAAATTTCACAAGAGACTTTCCAGTAATTCCTTTTGGCATTAAAGCTGAGGCAAAATCAAGGACGCGAAGCTGAAGGTCGTAAGGAAGCTTATCAAGCCGGGCAATCAGATTGTCTCTTATTGCTGCATTTGTCATAATCCACCTCCTTTGGACATTTCTATTTTACCACGTTGTTTCTTTCTCTGCCCACGCTGGGCTCATACCTGATTGTGTCCGAACTCAGGTTCGTCTATACCAGCTATCGATCACTATTTGAAATCTACAAGTTAGTGCAATTTCTGTCAACAAGAAAAAGGTGAAACCGCTTATAGTTGCTTCAGGGACGAGAAAAGACTACATTAGAAAGAACATGAGCAACAAGACTATTTATGAACGGTTTCTCTGGTTTGATGAAAGAGCGCGGTCACGGAAGTTCCCTAATGCCACGGGTCTTGCCGGCAAGTTTGAGGTCTCGGTAAAGACTGCACAGCGCGATATTGAGTTCATGAGAGACCGATTGAACTGTCCGCTTGTTTATGACCAAAGCGAAAGGGGCTATTACTACGGAGACAATACCTTCAGCCTTCCTTCAATGTACATCTCTTCCGAGGAACTTTCAGCCCTTCTCATAACGCGAAAGATGCTTCAGGGAATCAGCGCAGCCCACATCGGCGCTGAGCTGTCCCTTTTGATAGACAAGATTACTGCCATTCTCAGAAAGCATGTTGTTGACGAGGAGGTCATTGATAATGCCGTCTCGATTCAGCATATTGAGTATGTGCCGCCTCCTGAGGGGACTTTTAAGGCAGTCTTTGAGGGCTGCCTTACGCGGAAATGTCTTGAATTTTCCTATTACTCTCCCATGAGCGACCAGAGGACCCGCAGGAAAGTTGAGCCTTACCATCTTTTTAACTATATGGGGACCTGGCATCTTGTAGGGCATTGCCGGCTGCGCAGGGGAATTCGTGATTTCAATCTTGCACGCATAACCGATGTAATGGTCCTTGATGAAACGTTCAGGCCGAAAAACCGCTTTAATTTTCAACGCTACTTCGACTCGGCCTTTGGCCTGTTCAAGGGCAGCAGCAAGAGCGAGGTGACGCTCAGATTTACGCCTGAGAAGGCGAAGTGGGTCGGGGAACAGATTTGGCATCTCGATCAAAAGAAGAAGGCCCTTGCCGACGGGTCTCTTGAACTGAGCTTTCCGGTAGCCGACTTCGCTGAGATCACGATGGAGATCCTGAAGCACGGCTCAGGGGTAGAAGTTGTTAGCCCGGCTTCCCTTCGTTTGCGTATCCGTGAAGAGGCTGCGAAAATCTGTACATTGTACTGACCTGATGTCTTGCCAATAAAACGCCAGCGCATTTTGCACATGGCCGCTTTAGGTATGCCCCTCTATCCGTAGTCTTCATAGCTTCCTATACGATCCACGCTTTCTTGCAGCTGCGCATACATTGCCCCGGACCTAGGACATCTCCTGGGGGAGGTCCCCCTGTATACTGGGAAGCAGGAAAACGAAAAAAAAGGAGAATAATCATGCTTAACAGTATTGCAATGGGAATTTTATTGGTGTTGTCCTCGATTTTGCTGTCAGTAAATCTGGTGCAGGGTATCAGGACTGCACAAAAATGGTATAGAAGGAGCATGAGAGCAGCCGATCAGGCAAATATGACTGCATCAGAAATTCAGAGGTTGCTTGCAGTCAGATCCTTACGCTCAGGGGGCTGGCAGTAAAAAACAAACGTCGTCCATGGTCGGTCCGACGAGAGGCAATCGTGCAGAACGACATGCAGATTCAGTCAAACTGCCAAGAGCGTTCCGTTATCATTTGCTGTAGACAATATCTTTCATGGCCCTTCTCAGTTCATCGAGCTTGTAGGGTTTTGGCAGAAAACCGCTGAAGCCATAGTCTCTGAAATTGGCCATGATGGGGTCATTGGAATAGCCGCTTGAGACTATTACCCTCGCCGCAGGATCGTACTGGAGCAGATTTTTCATTGCTTCACGGCCGCCCATGCCGTTTTGTATAACCAGATCGAGAATCACGGCCTCAAACGGTCTGCCCGCTTCCTTTGCTTTCCGATAGAGCCTGAGCATCTCAACGCCGTCTTTTGTCAGTTCTGCTTCGAATCCGCACTGCAGAAGAAGCCTCTCAACCACGACGCGGACGATTTCCTCGTCGTCCATAACCAGGACTTTTCCTTTTCGGCCCGGATGGGCAGCGAATGGTTCGGTCATGAACCGCTGTTCTTCCAGCATGGCGGGCAGAAACAGACGAAAGGTTGTGCCGATGCCAAAATGAGACTCTGCTGCAATATGACCATGGTGTTTCTGTACCGCGGCATAGGCACTGGCAAGTTCCAGCCCGCTTCCTTTTTTGTTCCCAATACAGAAGGGATCAAAAAGAGTCAGGAGTTCCACTTCAGAGATTCCGCTGCCCTGGTCCTGAATTGTGATCACGACGTATCTGCCTTCTCTGAGTGGCAGTGCGGATGACGTGCTTATGTTCAGATTTTCGGCCGAAATCAGTATGCTACCGTCCAGGGGAGTCGCCTGCCGGGCGTATCTGATCAACGTATCGATCGCCTGTCCAATCTGGCCTTCATCAATTTCAACATTCCAAATGTTGTCCGGGAGGGTGAGCTCGCAGGAGGCATTTCTTGAATCAGCGGAGAGTCTCACAAGGTCCCGCAGCAGTTCCTGCAGGACCACGACTTTCTTGAGCTGAATCCCGCCGGTAGCAAAAGAGAGGAGCTGAGAGGTCAAATCTTTTGCCCGCAATGAGGCCTTTTCCGCCTCGATCAGGACATCATGCACCTCATACCCGGGTTTGGCGTACATTTTTGCGAGGGCCAGATTTCCGATGATTGCGGTAAGGATGTTGTTGTATTCATGAGCTATGTCCCCTGCAAAGGCGCTCAAAGACTCAAGCTTCTGGATATTTCGAATCTCTGCTTCCATGCTTCCCCGCATGGTAATATCCAGAAACGTGCCGATGATGGCAGGTTTCCCCTCGATCTCCGTTTTTGTCCCTTCAATCTCAAGCTCGATAATGACACCATCTTTCCGCCTGCCCTTGAGGAAGGAGTGGATCATCGCCGCTTCGCCGGAAAGGAGAGTCTCAATATTTTGTTCTGCAGTTCCGAGGTCTTCTTCAACAATAAGAGCCGACAGCGGTCTCACCGCAATTTCCTCCTGGGTATATCCAAAAACATCTGCCGCTTTCGGATTTACATAGAGGAACGTTCCATCCTGGAAAATATAGATACCCACAAGGGAATGTTCAACGAGGCTTCTGAATTTTTCTTCTGCCTTCTGCCTGGCAGCCTGGATGCGCTCATCATTTAGAAGGGTGGCCTCCAGCTCGGCAACGCGGCCCCTGAGTTTGAGGATTTCATCGGCCGATTCCGATTCTTTTTTAGGGCGGCGGTTCATCTGGAATTACCGGCAAACAAGGGATTGTGATATGACTCTCATAATAAATTAAGCTTACCACTTGCCCCGTTTTCTTTGCAATGGAGAGAACGCTGCCGGCAGAAAAGCTTGTCGCATGCATAGACCGGTGCAGGATGAGATTGGTCGGGGCGAGAGGATTCGAAGCTCTCACCCAATTTTCAAACCCTTTATTTAAGCCATTATACAGACTCCTTCCCCCGTCATGCAACTGCCATGCAACTTCACTTGATAACATAATGCTTCAAGCCTGTCTCAGGGAGGTCTCCAAGTGTCTCTGCTATTTCTTCTTTTGCCCTGTTCTGATGTTTCTCCCATATATCAGAAGCCTTTGTGGTTCTTGATGCGTTCCGCAATGCTATGTGTCTTTGTCCTGCCTTCTTACACGCCTTTGTCCATACCTTGTAAAGTCTGCCTGTAGTTAAATTTTTGCCACCAACAGTAAAGACAAAATCCTCATCATTAATAGTATTGATATGAGCAAGGGCAAGTTGCCAAAGATGGTCAGTTAGGCGGTAGGGTACATGCCCACCATTCTTTCTTCTAAGCTTCAACCTCTTATCGCTGATAACTTTTTCTACATGGATGATTCCATCTATAAAATCCTTTTTCTTGACCGCAACCACCTCATTAAGCCTCATTCCAGTCCTTAACAGTATCAGTATCGCCAATCTATATCCATTGCGGTCAGGCACGTGTTCTAAAATTGCTAACTCACGTGCAAGCCCAAGTCTCTGCTTCTCTTTTACGGGAATAACAGTAAATGTTGGAAAAATCGGAATATTGTTGGGTCTGTATTTTCTGGTTATTGTTTTAAGAGTTTTGAGTATAGTGTCTATGTAGTCGCTTGAATAATTCTTATCCAATAGCCAGTGATAGAACTTTTCAATATCATCATCTATGTTATCAACATGCTTGCCCTTAAAAAACGGGATAATGAAAGAATTACATATAGTGTTAAGACTATCCACATAATCCTTGGATTTAACCCCTTTTGCTACTTCTGGCTCATAATTTTTAAGCCACCTTTTACAGAGGTTTTCAAGAAGTTTTTCGGCATACTCAGAAGGCAACCACTTAGAGGTATCAAATTTCTTACCCTGAGACAATGCCTCCTCAAAGCTATGATTGATAGCCATTAGGGTCTTTAATGCCTGACTATATGTCTCGAAAGGCTCCTTAGTAACAGGTGCTGAGTAAAGGAACGGGATGCCGATTTTCTTAGCCGTGATGTAATATCTTGTTGGTCTTGTCTTGCATTTGGGGCAATATAGACCTGAATTATCCAGTTCAGAAAAATTGCCATTGCAAGAAGGGCATTTCTGTTTTGTATTAATCGCCCCTGTCACCTTATCTCCCAGCAACAGGGAAACAAACTGTTTCCTTTTCTGAGTCTGTTCATTAAACAGACCTCTTGTAGATGTAGAAGAGCCTGAACCCTGCACATCCTGCTTTTGTTTAATATCCTCATCCAGGTCCAGATGCCAGATTGAGGACATGTTTGTCAAGTCATACTCTACATTGGACTCCATGTTTCAGCTTTTCTCTCGAAAAGTCTGAACACCTGAAGCTACTTGCCCAGTGCCACGATGACACACGGGGGTAGGAGTGCGGTATTAGCACTTTACGTTACCTCCTGCTATAGATTTTTCCACCAAGGGTGGATTGTTGTGTCGGTTACGCCTGAGTTAAACATTTCATACTCATTCCGCAACAGATATAACCGACAGTAAAGTTCATTCGTTTTTGATTATGGAATTGGCACGATTGTCTCTCCCTCCTTACCACTATGCAGGTGCCGATGGTAATTTAACGAAGCAGTTTCTTTTGAGCTATTTGCGTAACAGTAAGCACAAAGATGCATACAGGTGCTGTATTGCCCTATGTCTTTACTCGGAGCACATCCGCAAGCTTTTCTTTGATTCGAGTCTTTCTTTGCTTTCCTTTGCTTGTCAGGCTGCTTGCAGGGATAGCCTAAGAAATCCATCAGCTTTATATCGTGACTAAAGAGCCGTATGAGCAAATCACCATCAATGCACTTGTTGTGTTGTATGCCATAATTGGATAAATCTATGGTTTCTGCACAGGTGCCTATGGATATGCCCCACTCCTTATTCATTGCCTGTAGCCCTTCAGCAAGTGTGACCATATCATCGGGTGAAAATTCACGGCAGTCATGAAAGCCTGAAGCTGCTAAATTTCTTTGGACTTTTTTGTAACCGTCAATATCAATAAAACTTATCACCAATTTCTCAGTATGCCTGTGTATCAGGCTGCCAATCCGATAGATTTTATCTAACAGTTTTTCTGTGCTTATGGTCTTGCTGAGAAGTAACGGGTCGAACCTCCATATGACTTTTCCCTTGCCGATGGTATCGGAAAGTCTTTTGAAGGTTTCTATCCTTTGCGTTAGTGGAGGCACCCCTGGCTCCAAATGCTCTTCTTCATAATCATTTATCGTGTGAGTGAAGTAATAATTAATCCCCCTATCATCAAGGTCAGGCAGGTGCTTAAGCATAGGTGCTGCGTTTTTTGTCCAAAAGACAATAGCCCTTGTATTCTCAAAGGATATTGGCAGGTGCAGGTTATTGAAGGGATTGACCCAAATGAGATACCCTGCCTGTAGCCTGTGCATAAACCATTCAGCGTAAAAAGCAGGAATATCCGTTGCCCTGCTTGCGGAAATTATCACAGGGGCTTTTACTTGCATCTTATCTTTATTCGTAATACTTATTTGCATTGTGCTTTCCTTCTGAAACAGTGTTGATTAGCCCGTTAATAACGGGTTTTGCGGGGGCTCATTTCAGCCCCCAGTACTTCATGACTTCAGTGTCTTTTTATTTATCTTTTCATAGAACTTACGGCTACAAGAAATAATCACATAATGTTGCATTGGCGTGGGTAGCTGAAGCTACCCCACCGCCTACAAACTCCTAAAGAGTTCTAAGGGTCTGAAAAACCCTTAACTGACAAGGACTTGCAAGGCAAAAAAACCGAATATTTCTGGTTTTTCACCGAATATTTCTGGAAATCCACCGAATATTTCATCGAGTACTTCCCCAAATATTTCTGGTCGGTGCTCTTGATACCTGCCGTGCATACCACACCTTGCCATGCTTTTCTATCTCATAGTCCTTTAAGAAACGGAGACCCTTCAGCTTCTTCAACTCTTCTATAAGCACACTCTTAAAATGGTCTTTCCGCTTCTTGCAGGGGGCGACTGCGTTATGGATAGTATCAATATAAAACTCCTTTTCTATAGGATGACAGGATAAGAACCTGTGCAGAGCCTTGCCTGTTGGAGTAAGCTGTTTCCTTATATTTAAATCAATCCTGCGGGACTGACCTAACAGCCCCGCAATCTTGGAATCAAGCACAACCTCAACCGCCCCATTTACGACCTGCATATCGGAAAATACCGTGCCCTTGAAGTTGAACCCGCAAGCATCTATTAATTCCACCTGCAAGCACCGTAACGCCTTCAGAGACTCCATAATGAGCTTGGTAGTTACATTGCTTGGGGTCTTTCTCATATGCCGTGCAAGAGCATTCAGGCTCTTCTCTTTATATATAATTGTCCCGTACACGTCATCCCACTTCCCACAGTTCATGACCGCAATCAGGACATCCTCATCATAGACAGCAAGCGGTAAGTCGGGAAACACCACCGTACCCCATGAGCAGACAAGCGGTTCCTTTATAGGAGACCGCTTCCGTTTCTGTGGCAGAAACAGTGGTATGCGACCCAGTACTGATGGGTAGCCAACCCATATACGCTGCTTCATCATTTCTGCTTTGCCATGAACTTATTGAAATCATCCATCAGGTCAGTCTTTCCTGACGTTCTATATTCATCCGAAACAAAGGAGGCAAAGTTCTGATAGTTCCTGTAGAAGTTAAGAAGGCAGGTGCCTTCCTTATAG